>JALTWL010000187.1 GCA_027047045.1 Micavibrio sp. | reverse complement strand
CCCGCAAGTGGTGGTATTCCTGCCATTGAAAACATTAAAATAGTCATACATACTGCCATCAAAGGTCTATATTTAGCAAGCCCTGCTAAATCATGAATAGTTTCTACCTGTATATTTTTACGAACCATCAATAATATTATTGCAAATACACCTGCTGTGGTAAGCATATAGATTATCATATAGATAACTAACGCCTCTATCCCTTGTACAGTACCGCTTATAATAGCTATTAAAGCATAACCCATATGCCCAATAGAACTATATGCCATCAAACGAATAATATTTTTCTGCACAATTGCTGCAAATGCTCCAACAATCATAGAGCCGATAGAAATTAAAATAAGTACCTGACTCCATTCAGAGTGCATAGAGCCGAATGTTTCCATCAATACTCTAACAATTAACCCCATCGCTGCAATTTTAGGTACAATTGCAAAAAATGCTGCAACTGATTTAGGTGCACCTTCATAAACATCTGGTGCCCACATATGAAATGGTACAGCAGATATTTTAAACATTAGCCCTGAGATAATAAAGACCAAACCAACTATAACTCCTGTTAATTGACTACCCTCATCAGTTAAACTACTAGCAATGCTGATAAAATTGGTAGTACCTGCAAAACCATAAACCATAGAGCAGCCATAAAGCAACAAACCAGAAGAAATTGCTCCTAATACAAAATATTTAATCCCAGCCTCAGAAGATTTTAAATTATTACGATTAAATGCTGCCAATATATAAAGAGGCAAACTTTGTAATTCTAATCCTACATAAAGCGACATAAGGTCATTTGCCGATATCATAATCATCATACCCAAGCTTGAGAACATAATTAAAATTGGATATTCAAATTTTGCTATATTTTCCCTTTGACAATAAGCAATAGACATCAATAAAGACAAAGACGCACCAATAATTACTAGTAATTTCATAAATGCAGCAAAGGGCTCTGTTACAAACATACCATTCATAGCAAATACAGTCATCTCAGGGAATTTTAGTAACATACCACCAGCAGCAACCAAAGTAAAAACTGCATACCAAGTAACAGCTTTATAAGTTTTATTGCCATTAAATACCCCAAATACCAGTAAAAACATCGCCATTATCGCAATCAATATTTCTGGCATCACAGGAACTAAATTAAACATTTGTAAATCTGTCATTTTGATATGCCTTCATTATTTTTAATTTTCATTTTTTCAATTTTTGCCTTTTCTAGCCCCGCATTATGATATGCAATTACTTTTTGAACTGCAGGATTAACTGTATCTAGAATAACAGATGGATATACACCCAACCATATAACTATCGCCACAAGCGGTAAGAAAATAGTAATTTCACGCTTATCTAAGTCTTCCATTTTTTTAACATCTTCTTTATCTAAAGGACCAAATATAACCGCTTTGTATAAATAAAGCATATATGCAGCACCTAATACCACCCCAATTGCTGCCAAAACCGCAACAGTTGTGTTGACTTCAAAAGCCCCTAGCAATGATAAAAATTCTCCAATAAAGCCACTTGTCCCAGGCAATCCAACTGCACCTAACATAAATATCATAAATACAGTTGCATATCTTGGCATATTATTTACAAGCCCACCATATCTGCTAATTTCCCGTGTGTGCAATCTATCATATACAACCCCAACGCATAAGAATAATGCTGCAGATACTATACCATGTGATAACATTTGAAACATAGCGCCATTTATACCATTTTCTGTCATAGTAAAAATACCTAAAGTTACAAACCCCATATGAGCAACAGATGAATAAGCAATTAGCTTTTTCATATCTTTTTGTACAAGCGCAACAAGTGAAGTGTAAATAATTGCAATTACACTTAAGCTATAAATCAATGGAGTAAATTCTACCGTTGCCACAGGTAACATAGGAACAGAAAAGCGAAGGAAACCATACCCGCCCATTTTAAGTAGAACTCCTGCAAGTATTACAGAGCCTGCAGTTGGCGCCTCTACATGCGCATCAGGTAACCAAGTATGCACGGGCCACATAGGAACTTTAACAGCAAAAGAGGCAAAAAATGCAAGCCAGAGCCAAAATTGCATCTCAGCTGGAAAATTTGTATTGAGTAAAATCTCTATATTAGAAGTACCAGCATAAAGATACATCGCAATTACAGCCAACAGCATAAAGACAGAACCAAGCAAGGTATATAAAAAGAATTTAAATGCAGAATAAACCCGATTAGCACCGCCCCAAACTCCAATAATGATAAACATTGGTATTAGCACACCTTCAAAAAATACATAGAATAACACCAAATCAAGCGAAACAAACATACCTATCATCATTGTTTCTAATATTAGAAAAGCAATCATATATTCTTTAATATGATGTTTAATAGATTTCCAACTTGCAAGAATACAAATTGGGGTTAAAAAAGCTGCAAGCAATACAAATAAAACAGAAATACCATCAACACCCAAACGATATGAAATATCTAAATTAGCAAACCATTGTTTATGTTCAATTAACTGAAAACCGCCATTTGTGTTATCAAACATTGAATACATAAATAAAGACAGCCCAAAAGTAAATAAAGACACAAATAGAGCCGTTGATTTTGCATTTTTATCTAAATCTTCTTGCTTTGCCCCGCCAAGAAAGAATATGAGCAAAGCTCCAAGTAAAGGTAAAAATGTTATTAAAGATAATATTGGAAATGTACTCACTTTTATAATTCCCTTATCCGTCAAATTTAAATAAATAAAGTGTAATCAAAAGAACAACACCTGCAATTATTGCAAATGCGTAGTGATACACATAACCAGTTTCTAATTTTGATACTCCCTTAGCGCTGACTTTAACTGTTTTTGCTATACCATCAGGTCCAAGCCTATCAATAGTTCCTCTATCACCGCCGCGCCAGAAAATTTTCCCTAAAAATAAAACAAAGCGAACGACAATAAAGTCATATATCTCATCAAAATACCATTTATTAAATGATAATTTATAAAATGGTTTTAAATTGCTAGCCAATTTTTCAGGCAGAGATTTGCAAATAATATACATTAAATAAGCAACCAAAATTCCAATTACAGCCACCAATATAGGTAATAAAACCACCCATTTAGGCGCATGGTGAGCAGCATCTATGGTATCATTTGCATCAAATACAAATAGAGTTTTTGCCCAAAATGCCTCTCTTGCCTCACCCACAAAATATGGGTAGAAAATATATCCCGCAAATAAAGCGCCTGTTGCCAAGACTATCAATGGAATATTCATAACAGTAGGTGATTCATGTATATGTGCCATAACCTTCTCATCAGCTCTAGGTTTTCCATGAAATGTCATAAATAAAAGTCGCCAAGAATAAAATGCTGTTAGAAGCGCTGCTACTATACCACACCAAAAAGCAAAATTACCAAACCAACTATGGTCTGCAAATGCAGCCTCTAAAATTAAATCTTTTGAATAATAGCCTGCAAACCAAGGAAGTCCAGCAAGTGCCAAGCTACCTATCCACATCATAGCATATGTAAATGGAATTTTCTTCCATATACCACCCATTTTTCGCATATCTTGTTCATCTGACATTGCGTGAATAACAGAGCCTGCCCCTAAGAATAGTAACGCCTTAAAAAATGCATGTGTAAATAAATGGAACATAGCCGCCCCATAGGCAGATACACCAAGTGCAAAGAACATATAGCCAAGCTGGCTCATGGTTGAATAAGCAATAACTC
>JALTWL010000186.1 GCA_027047045.1 Micavibrio sp. | reverse complement strand
AAACTTGAAGTTAGAAAAAAATACCGAAGCTTAATCAATATGGGGCTTACAGATGCTTATCTGGCAAAATTTCCCGATAAACAACGAAATAACTATACATTTTGGGATTATCAAGCAAATTCTTGGCAGCTTAATCAAGGAATTAGAATTGACCATTTCTTGGTTTCCCCAAAAATTGCTGATAAAATGATAGATGTAACTATAGATAAAGAAGAAAGGGGTAAAAACAAAGCCTCAGACCATGTACCAATAATATTGGAGATTAAAAAATGACTAAACAACAAACAATTATCACAGATATAACAGACAATATTGGCTCAATTACTCTAAATCGTCCTGAAAAACACAATGCTTTTAATGAAGTTATGATAGAAGAGCTAACCGAGTCCTTTACAGAAATGGGTAACAATGACAATATTCGAGTAATAATTGTCAGAGGCAATGGCAAGAGCTTTTGTGCTGGCGGGGATTTGAATTGGATGCGAAAAACTGCGGATTATAGCTTTGATGAAAATTTTCAAGATGCGATGAAGTTAGGCAAATTATTAAAAACTATCAATATTTGTCCAAAGCCTACAATTGCAGAAATATATGGTAATGTTTTTGGTGGTGGAATTGGAATTTGTGCTAGCTGTGATATCGCAATTGCTGATAAAAATGCTGTATTTTGCCTATCTGAAGTTCGCATTGGCTTAATTCCAAGCATAATTGCCCCTTATGTCATTGCAGCTATTGGCGAAAGACAAGCAAAAAGATATTTTCTAACTGCAGAGCGTTTTAATGGTGAGATTGCTAAAAATATAGGACTTGTTCACGAAGCATTAGATGTTAGCAAAATAAAAAATTGTTTAGAAAATATTGTAAATGCAATCTTACAAGGTGCGCCATTGGCGCAAAAAATGGGAAAAGAGCTAATTAAAAATGTTAGTAAATGTGATATAGATGATAAAATTGTTGAATATACATCTAAAAAAATAGCTGAGGCTCGCGCATCTAAGACAGGAAAAGAAGGACTAAATGCGTTTTTAACAAAAACAGAGCCCAGTTGGCGAAAATAAGCTTGATAAATCATTTATAATCTTGAAAAAAAACTATAACATGCATAATCTATTTAACAAATATTTATGCTGTGATTCGCGTAGCATTATATAGTTGTTTAAGTTATTTTTTTACTAATAAAAAAAAAGGAGTTATAGCCATTACAAAACAAACTCGCAAAGGTTTAAACGGTCCAAGAGTAAATCGTGATATAGATGCCAGAGAAATTCGGCTAATCGATGAAAATGGAGAAATGGTGGGTGTTGTCCCCACAGAGGAGGCATTAAACAGGGCAGAAAATGTAGGATTAGATTTACTAGAAGTATCCCCCAATGCTGAGCCTCCAGTTTGTAAGATTATTGACTATGGCAAATATAGATATGAACAACAAAAAAAGGCTAATTTAGCTAAGAAAAAACAAAAAATTGTACATCTAAAAGAATTAAAAATGCGCCCCACTATAGAAGAACACGACTATCAAGTTAAACTTCGTAATGCCAGAAAATTCCTAAAAAATGGTGATAAAGTTAAATTCTCTATGCGTTTTCGTGGGCGTGAAATGGCTCATATTGATGTTGGAAGACAAGTATTTGAGCGTATAAAAGAAGATTTAGGTGAAGAAATTAAAATAGAAACTGATGCTAAAATGGAAAGTAGGCAAATGATTATGATTATAGCTCCTGAAAGCTAATAGTCTGAGTTTTAACGCCATAAATTATTCTTTTTACGACTTTTTATAGTTTTTCTAAAAGATATATATTTTTTTGCTTGCAAGTTATTGTCTTCTTCTATTTGTTTTTTTCTATTGTAAAAATAGCTGTTTTTACCCTTACCTGCCCAAAGTATCTCTCCATTACGGCTAATTACTGTATCGCTATTTGTAAGTTTTTCTATAGAAGTGAGCGCGTTTTCCTTATCTACAATCCAATAAGTATGAGAAGTATTTTCAATTTCCTCATCAATTGTAAAACCTGCATGATCAATTTCACTTATAATATCGTAAATTCTATATGAAATAACATCTTTGTCTTGAAGCATTTGCTTGTGTAGTTCATCAATATCATCAATCTTGCATATAGTCGGATTTGAACATAAAAGACCTGTAAATTTATCCAGCTTTTTTATACTAACATAGGTTGTTGTTTCCATAGCTAACAAAATGTAAAATTATCTATTTAAAATACAGATTTTACGGTATACAATATTTTATGTCAATCTTTTTTTAAGCTAGAATTCATGGCAATTAAAAAAATAGAAAGCTCATATAAAAGCAATATTGGAACAGCAAGTGCAATTTGACTAATAATATCTGGTGGAGTCAATATTGCTGCAATAATAAAGGTAGTTACAATTGCATATCGGCGTTTTGCCCTTAAACCCTCAGCCGTTACCATACCCACCCTTCCCATCAATGTTAGTAAAACAGGTAATTGAAAGCTAATCCCAAAGGCAAAAATTAGTTTAATTACAATTGATAAATATTCACTCACTTTTGTTTCTAGCTCTATTGCCATGCCTCCTGTATTTGCACTTCCAAGCTGTTCAAAGCTAGCAAAAAATTTCCATGCCATCGGAAAAACTACAAAATAAGCAAAAGCCGCGCCAGCTAAAAATAATATTGGAGTTGCAATTAAAAATGGTAAAAAAGCGCGTTTTTCCTCTCTGTAAAGGGCGGGTGCTACAAATTTCCACAACTGAATAGCAATTAAAGGAAAAGATAAAAATATCCCACTATAAATTGAAAGCTTAATATAGGTAATAAAAGCCTCTGCCAGCCCTGTATATATCAATCTTCTATCGCTGCCACCAATGGCATCTGCCAAGGGTCTTACCAAAAAACCATAAATATCTTTAACAAATATATAACAAATAGCGCTAGTAATAAATATAGCCAAAACACACCATATAAGCCTTGTTCTTAGCTCAGTCAAATGCTCAATAATTGTCATATCTGCATTATTGCTAGTCATTTTTTCTTAGCCCTAGATTGCTTTTTTATATTAGAAGATTTTGTAGATAGTTTTTTACTTTTACTTTTCTTTTTAATAGTCTTTTTATCTCTAGCCTCAATTGCTTTTTGCTGCTCTATTCTAAATTCTGTTAGCTCATCACCAGCTTTATTTGCATCTTTTATAATTTCTTCCAGCTCTACCTGTTCAGTTATTTGGTCAATTCCATCTTGTATTTCATTTGTATATCTACGGATTTTTTTGGATATTTTCCCAAAATAATATAAAATCTTAGGCAGCTCATTAGGTCCTACAACCAAAAGAGCAATTATCAATATTACAAAAAGTTCAAAACCACCAATACCAAACATAAAATAAAGCTATCAGTTACAATTATTTATTGCTATCTAATTTATTCTTATTATCATCATCAGATTTACTATCATCTTCACCTTTGATACCCTCTTTAAATGAGCGCATACCCTTACCCAAATCACCCATAACTTTAGGCAATTTACCTGCGCCAAATAAAATCAATATTGCAACTACTATCAAAGCAATTTGCCAAAAACCTATAGCCATTTTTTTTATACTCCTTAATAAATTTTAATTATTCCTCATGTATTTTGTTACCATCTTCATTTGTTTCATTTTCTTCAAGCTCTGCAAACATATCTGATTGTGGTAAAGCATCAATTGCAGGGCGTTTATCTAACAGCCCTGCATCTTTCATTTCTTGCACGCCTGGTAAATCTTCCATACTACCTAAATCAAAATGGTCTAAAAATTTCAATGTTGTCACCCAAGTAAGTGGTCTGCCTGGAACTTGCCGTCTTCTTCCTGGTTTTATCCA
>JALTWL010000185.1 GCA_027047045.1 Micavibrio sp. | reverse complement strand
CAATTGCACTCATTGCTTCATCTATTGATTTGGCAATTTTACTCTTAGGAGTGTCATAGCCTAATTTTTCAACACATTTGCCAAACAAACGCCTATCTTCTGCCAGTCTAATTGCATCAGGCTTTGCGCCGATTAGCTCAATTCCAAGCTCTGTTAATGTGCCATTATCATAGAGTTCTAATGCTGTATTTAACGCTGTTTGCCCACCCATTGTCGGAAGTAGCGCATCTGGTTTTTCAATTTCTAAGATTTTAGCAACCATTTCAGGTACAATCGGCTCAATATAAGTTGCATCAGCCATATTAGGGTCGGTCATAATAGTTGCAGGATTAGAATTGATAAGTATTACTCGGACACCTTCTTCTTTTAGCGCCTTACAGGCTTGCACTCCAGAATAGTCAAACTCACATGCTTGCCCAATTACAATCGGTCCCGCGCCAATAATTGCAATTGATTTTATATCTTTTCTTTTGGGCATTTTCTATCTCACAATATAATTACTACAACAACCTATTTATGCATTCTAAATACTGACATTATAGACGTATATTCATCTGTCCAAACTATATTTTTATCAAGTTTTTTCTTTTTCCAGCCTTTATTTTGTAATTTTGTCAATATTTCTTCTGATTTTGCTAAAATTATCCACTCACTATTAAAAATAAGCGGGTCTTTTTTATCCGACTTAAAGAAATTATGCAAAGCATATAGCCCAGCAGTATTTGCCGTTGGGATAATCGCTCTTTTTAAATTTAAGTATCTATTTGACACATGAACAGCAATTAAACCATCATCATTTAACCTATCTTTATATATCTGCATCGCCTCTTTAGTCAACAGATGAGCAGGTACATTATCAGAAGTAAAAGCATCCATTATTATCAAATCATATTTATCATTTTGACGCTTTTCCATTTCAAGTCTGCCATCACCAACTATAATTTCATCTTTTGGAGAGCCACATTCTTTTAAAAAGTCAAAATATTTTTTAGCAATAGCAACCACATCTTCATCTATTTCATACATAGTAAAATATCTATCTGGGGCACTGTAACAACGAATCACACCGGCTCCAAGCCCTAACAGTCCTATATGTTTTGGCTTGTAAGTATCTACAATTTCTCTAAGTGGGGAGTAATATGAGGTTATCGGTGATGTTTTTACATCTTCCGTTAAATTTTGAATACCATGAATTGTGGTTCCATGTGTAAAATATCTAACATTAAGTTTTTTATCTTCTGATATATTATACTCAACATCTTGTACTTTTGATACTCCAAAAAAATTACGACTTTTATGAATAATAGAACCATTAAAAGAAACAAATATATTAAATATATATATAAATACAACTACAAACAATGCTGGCTTTATATCAATAACCAACAAAAACGCCACTGATATCAGTAAAATATTAAATTTCACCATATCAGAAAAAATTCCTAACTTCATAGTCAATAAATAAACCAATAAAAAACAAATTCCGACAAAGAAAAATTTAAAATTGGTTTTGTTTAAATTAAGCTTTGTTTTAAAAAAAGGGTTTACAAAAGATGCAAACAAAATCATTAAGGGAAATTCTATAACTGAATTAAAAATAACAGGCGCCAAAAAGGCATTAAAGCTCCCCCCCAAAGCTCCGCCTAAAGCAAGAAAAAAGTAAAACTCTGTTAAATATTTACTATTCGGTCTAAGAGAGGCAAGCCTTGTATGCAAAGCAAGCGCTATTATAAAAAAACAAAGAATAAAAGCAATAAAACCAACAGCTGAGATAGATAATTCTCGTACAGCTTTATTGTCAATTAAAAATAAAATAATAAGCGGGGTTATAATTAAATGTAGCTTATATATATCTTTTTTATCAAAAAACTTTCTTTTAGAAAAAGCTAAAATATGAGTAATCAAATAAAGCCCCAAAGGTACAACCCAAAGCAGTGGTACAGATATAACATCAGTTATAATATAGGTGGTTGTACCCATAAGTAAGCTAGAAGGAAAAAAAGCAAGAAGTAACCACTCTAATCTTCTTTGCCAATTTATATTTTCTTCTTCCTTAAAATCCTCCTTCTCAAATCTACAGTTATCTTTTATTCTAAAAGTCAAAATCAGACAGAATAGACATAAAAAAATCAAACTACCATATAAATATTGCCAATATATTGTCTGCTCAGACACTGTGAGTATTGGCTCAATTAAAATTGGATATGATAAAAGCCCAATTAAGCTACCCGCATTGCTTGCTGCATATAAAAAATATGGGTCATGCGCATGCTTGTGGTCAGTTGCTGTAAATAGTCTTTGCAAAGTAGAAGATACAGTAGAAATTGCTGTAAAAGGAAGACCAATTGCAAAACATAGCAAAATAAAAATACTAATTGGCTCTATGCCTCTGTTATCTAGTATGTAGCTATATTCAACTATCTTCACAGGAAGAACAAAATAACCAATTCCCAACAAAACAGTAAGCATTAACGTATGCGTACGCACACCAAATTTAGACATAGCCCATGCCAACATATAACCAACAAGTAAAGATATTTGAAAAAATGCCATTGTTACAATCCAACTAGCAGGAGTGCCACCTGTTACCGGTAGTAGCATTTTCCCCACCATCGGTTGTACTGCAAACATCAAAGACGCCGATAAAAATAGTGATATTGTAAAAATAGATATAGTGAAAATATTGATAAATTGATTATTTTTTATGCCACTAGTTTTTGCTTTTTGCATTTCTTAACCTTTTCTAAAAAATCTTTAAATAAATAATTACTGTCATGTGGCCCTGGTGATGCTTCTGGGTGATATTGCACAGAAAATATATTTTCATTTTCAGTAAGTAAAATTCCTTCATTACTGCTGTCAAATAAGCTTTTTGAAAACTCATCTATGTTATTTAAATTATTGTTATCTAACACCACACAAAAACCATGATTTTGGCTAGTAATTTCAACCTTATCGGTTAATTTATTTGTAACTGGGTGATTAGCGCCGCGATGACCGAATAACATTTTTTTAGTCTTCATACCCAAAGATATAGCTAAAATTTGATGCCCTAAACAGATACCAAATATTGGTATATTTTGCTCCAAAAGCTCTTTTACAACAGGAGCAGCATATACCGCCGTTGCCGATGGATCGCCTGGACCATTGGAAAGTAATATACCATCTGGTGATATTTTTAAAATTTCATTTACTGTACTTGTCGCAGGTACAACCGTTATTTTTGTCCCATATTTTGCAAGTTCTCGTAATATATTTTTTTTAACCCCAAAATCTAGTAACACGATATGAGGAGCATCATTGGATATTTTTATATCTTTATAATCATCATTTTTGATATCCCAATTTGCCTCACCCCAACTGTATGGTTGTTTGCAACAGACAGATTTTGCCAAATCCAAATTTTGCATCTCAGGGGCTGAATTCAATTTTTCTTTTAATTTTTCTATATCAAAATTTTCTTTATTTTTAGAAAAACAGATAATAGCTTTTTGAGCACCGTGCTTGCGCAAATGCGAAGTTAAAGCACGCGTGTCAATCTTACTAATTGCCATTTTTGAATTTTCTTTTAACCAATCAGAAAAGCTGATTTTACTACGCCAGTTTGCTGGCATCGTTGGTATATTATTTAAAACAACACCACTTGCAAATATTTCATCTGATTCTATGTCTATATTATTTGCACCAACATTACCTATATGAGGAAAGGTAAAAGTAATTATTTGATTAAAATAAGAGGGGTCAGTAATTATTTCTTGGTATCCAGTCATTGAGGTATTAAAACAAATCTCACCCGTTGCTATACCTTCGCTTCCAACGCCAACACCAAAAAAAATAGAGCCATCTTGCAATATCAAAACTGCATTTGCCCATTTGGGGATTTTTTCAATTCTTGTATTACCCATAAAATTTACTCTTGCTTTGTTTAACAGCTATGCAATATACTTCCTTAGATATTGAACCAACTATAGAGATATAAATTTAACATGTTAAGAGAAAAATTTAAAGATGAGCTAAAAAATGCAATGCTAAAAAAAGATGAGATTGCGGTGTCAACTCTTAGACTTATAATAGCATCTTTGAAAGACAGGGATATTGCTGCTCGTTCCAAAGGTAATATGGACGGTATTTCTGACAGTGAGATTTTATCTATGTTACAAACTATGATTAAACAACGGCGTGAGTCAGTTGAAATCTATAAAAGAGGTGGCAGGTCAGAGCTCGCCAAAAGAGAGGCGGAAGAAATACAAGTAATTGAAAAATTTCTTCCAAGACAAATGGAAAATAGTGAGGTTGAAGCTGCAATAGATATAGCAATAGAAAAACTCGGTGCTGTTAATTTGAAAGATATGGGTAAAATTATGGCTCATTTAAAGGATCGTTACTCTGGACAAATAGACTTTGCCCATGCAAGCAAAATTGTAAAAGAAAAATTACTTGCATCTTCTAAATAAATTATAGTACACTCTTTTATTATGTTATATCCAAAAAACTTTCTTGATGAGATTCAAGCCCGTATTCCTGTGTCTGAAATTGTGGGAAGTCGGATAAAAATACAAAAAGCAGGCAATGAGTTTAAAGCCTGCTGTCCATTTCACAGTGAAAAAACCCCATCTTTTACCATAAATGATCAAAAGGGTTTTTATCACTGCTTTGGTTGCGGCGCTCATGGCGATGTAATTTCATTTCTGACTAATCACGATAAAATGTCATTTAAAGAGGCCGTAGAGCAACTTGCTACAAGGGCTGGGATACAAATTCCAAAGCCAAGTAAACAGCAAAAACAACAATATAAAACTCTAGATAGGGGCTACAAACTGCTAGAGGCTGCCGCTAGTTGGTTTGAACAGCAGCTTTTACACCCCAACAACCAGCGCGCTCTTTTATATATGCTGGAACGTGGTATTTCAAAGACCATCTTAAAAACATTCAAAGTTGGCTACGCCCCCTCTAATAGCAATAAAATGATAGAGGCTCTTAGCTCTCTTGGATATAGCAAGATAGAGATGGAAAAATTTGGGCTGATTCGCAAAAGCACTAAGAAACAAGGTGAATATTATGCATTTTTTCGTGACAGAATAATATTTCCTGTTTTTGATATTAAGGGTAGAGTTGTTGCTTTTGGAGGACGCATACTGCCACATGCCTATGGGGGGCCAAACCCAGCTTTGGGAAAAACACCTGCAAAATATATGAATTCCTCTGATAGTGAAATATTCCACAAAGGCACTATGCTATATGGGCATATGCAAAATGTAAGACGCGCAATTGCAAATGGACAAAAACTAGTTATTGTTGAAGGTTATATGGATGTAATTGCTTTGGCACAATTTGGCTACATAGCCGCAGTTGCTCCGCTTGGAACTGCCTTGACTGAAAATCAAATAGAGGCTGCATGGCGTCTAATTACCACAGATAAACTAAAAGCACCAATAGTTTGCTTTGATGGCGACACAGCAGGTATGCGGGCAGCAACAAGGGCAATAGATAGAACACTCCCCATATTAAAACCAGACCATTCTTTGCATTTTGCTTTTCTACCAAACGGACATGACCCAGATAGTCTGATTAGAGAAAATGGAAAAGCCGCATTTAACGATATAGTGGCAAAACCTCTTAATTTATTTTCTATGCTGTGGGAAGAAGTGGCAAAAGATAGAGATTTAAAAACACCAGAATCTCTAGCGGGATTTAAAGATGCCATTACCAATAAAGCTAGATATATAGCTAATAAAAATGTTCAAGACTTATTTATCAAACAAATAGAAAAGCGCTTTAGAGAAGAATTTTTAAGCTTTAAATATAAGAAATTTAATAAAAAAACACCTCCTGATAATAAATTTTCTAAAGCAAATACAGCATTTCGCCCCAACTTTAGTAGTTTAAAACAAAAACCCAACGCAACAAATATAAGACTAAAAATATTATTTGCCGCCTTGCTTAACTATCCAGAATTATTTGACGATTTTGGAGAAATATTCGGTATGACTTCTATTTCTGATAATATTTTTAAAAATTTAAAAAATGATTTAATTGATATTATTACAGAAAATCCAGATATCAGCGCAAATGAATTGCAAGAAATACTATCCCAAAAGGGATACTCTCAGCAACTGCAACATATATTAAATGAAAATATATATATGCACGCAAATTTTGTTCGCCCCAACCAATATATAGATGCAGTGAAACAGGGCTGTTTAGATACTTTATCTTATATGCAAATGTATTAAAATTTGTAAAATACTCTATATAGCTAGAAACTATATGGTCTATAGTTATATATAAGATAAATTCACCAGTATTTATTTCTCATCAATTTTCATTGGGTCTGTGAGCGACGGGTCTATAAAGAAATCAGGCTCCGCATTTTGAGCAGGCGATGGTGGCGGTGGAGCTGGAATAAAGTTACTGTCTTCATTTTCAAACGGGTCAGATGGTGCGCCAGAAAGAGGTTTAGAGCTTGGCTGCTTTTCTACTTCCTGTACAGATGAAGTAGTATCATTTGTATTTTCTATTTTATCTGTAGAATTTTGAAAATCTTCCTCACCGTGAACAGGACGTTTTTTCTCAACAATATCAGCAGGGTTTATTTCACCAATTTTATAAAATACGCAACGGTTGCGACCACCATCTTTTGCTGCATAAAGAGCCTCATCAGCACGTTTTATAGCCTCATCTTGAGTTATATTTATATCTTCTTCATCCAAAATAACACCACCGATACTAACCGTAACATTTAAACTACCACCATCTACACCATCGGATGGAATTGGATTATTCGCAACCACTCGCCTTAGGCGTTCAGCAACTTGAATTGCAACTCCTCTGGGAGCATCAGGTAAAATGGCGATAAATTCCTCCCCCCCCATTCGGGCAACCATGTCAAAACTTCTAAGACATTTGCTAATACGGTCAGAAAAAACTTTTAAAACATCATCGCCAACATCATGTCCATATGTGTCATTAACTGATTTAAAATGGTCAATATCCAACATTAAAACTGCAATTGTTTTTTTATCAATCTTAAATTTACTTAAAATTTTGTCCATATGCACTGTTAAATAACGCCTGTTATAAAGGCCAGTTAGCTCATCTGTTAGCGCCATTGACAAACTGAGTTCATAGTTGGTTCTAAGCCTATCTTGATAGCGTTTTCGCCTTATTTGCGTACGTACACGTGCAATAAATTCATTTCTATCAAGCGGACGCAAGATATAGTCATGCGCGCCTATTTCAAGTCCTCTGGCAATTCTATCCATATCTTGTTCTTCCCCAACCATTAAGATGGGAACAGAGCGACTCTTCTCATTAGATTTAAAGAAAGAACATAAACGAAGCGCATCTTCATCGCGCATATTTAAACTAAGCACAATTAGGTCAAAATCTTGTTGTTTTGCCTCTTGCATGGCAAGTTCCCCATAGCCAGCACTGACAACTTTATCATTGTCCTTTTTTAGAGTTTCAGACATTTTGTCTGCCTCCATAGGGTTATCTTCAACTATTAAAACAGAGGCATTTTCAACCGATTCTGCCATCATAGTTCTATCTTCACCCATAGCGCCTAGGTGAGTCGCTGTATTTTCACGTATTTGCCATTCATCAATTATCATTTTTAAACGAATTAAAGAACGAACCCGCGCCATCAAGGCAACATCATTGACAGGCTTACTTAAAAAATCATCTGCACCAGCTTCAAGCCCATGTACTCTATCCGTAGCATCGGTCAATGCGGTTACCATAACAACAGGAATATGAACTGTCTTTGGATTTGCCTTTAATTTTTCACAAACTTCAAAACCGTCCATACCAGGCATCATAATGTCTAGCAATATAATATCTGGTTTTTCTTCTTCAGCAATTTTTAAAGCATCAAGACCATTAGTCGCAGTTAGCACATCATAATATTCAGCCTTTAATTTGGCTTCTAATAATTTGACATTAGGTAAAATATCATCAACAACTAAAATTCGAGCAGACATAAAATTCAAAAAGCCTTACATTTAAATAAAAATACAAAAACAACTTAATATGATATACAATATTTTTTATTTAACAATATAAAACAAAGTTAAAATATTCGTTAATCCAAATATTTTTTTATAGTTTTTATAAAATCTGGAACAGATATTGGCTTTGCGATATAATCTTCACAGCCACTTTTTCTAATTTTGTCTTCATCACCTTTCATGGCAAAGGCTGTAACCGCAATTACTGGTATATGTTTTAAACTATCATTGGCTTTTATTTGTTTTGTTACCTCTATCCCAGATATTTCTGGCAATTGTATATCCATTACGATTAAATCTGGCATATGTTTTTTAGCAAGCTCAAGCGCATTTCTACCATCTTGAGTTTTAACGGTTTTGTAACCATGCGCCGTTAAAAGGTCATCAAATAATTTCATATTTAAGTCATTGTCTTCAACAATCATAACTGTTTTGGACATTTTTTGTCCTCCTTTAATTTAGTTACAGTAACTCTCTACCTTAGATAAAGATGTTATATATTCTCTTACAGCAAAATTTTTATAGTTAATTGTGCTAGAACTTACAACACCGTTATCATGCAATAACATATCTATTTCATATGAAGGGGTTTCCTCTTGATTGTGCAGTTTAAAAAACGCAATTCTAATATTCCAAGCATATTTTCCAAATAAGCTTGTGTCTAGCTTAGGGTTTGAATAAATATCTTTTATATCTTTTACAGCAATCTTTTTACCAATAAAGCTATTTAATTCTAAAGCGCCTTTTGTATCTACACCGTCAAACATTGCTTTGTTAAAGAACTTTTTTCCTTCTTGGGCGTGTTTTAATAATTCTTCTAAATATTCAGTTGGAAAAATTGTGTTTTTACCAATAGTTAGTTGTTTGGGATTTGGCTCTAAAAAGTTAACCATAATTTCTTTATTTTTTTTCTTCTCAGCAAAGCCTCTAATAATTTCTTTTATACTATTATCTGAGGTGGTTTTTGATGAAAATTGTAAATATGAGCCATCTTTTGCCTCCCAAGCAGTAAAATATTTGCTTTCTGTCATAGATTTTTGGTTATTATATAGATATGTAAGGGTAAAATTTTGTGATATTGACCAACCATCACAAGCGTCATCTATGCTGTATTTTACAGTACCATAAATATCACTTAGCAAGCTGTTTGACTTTTTACTTATCATTTCTAATTTATATTCTACATTGTGAGGGATTACAGTTAAAGCATGGCTGTTACCAGCAGAAATATTGCTATTTAACGTTAATGTGGTAGCACTTATTATAACGGCTATTAACAAAATTGATAAAAATATATTTTTTATTGTAAATTTCATTTTTATTGGACTACCCTTTGCTGTTGAATATAGTATATTTTAGTTACTTTACACTTAATTTATAAAAAAAGAGAGAGAAAAACAATGCAAATAGCAATTATGGGCATAGCGGGCAAAATGGGGCAGGAAATATTCAAAATAGCCGAAAAAGATTGTGATATAGCAGATATTTTCACAGCTGAGCGTATCACTAATTTTGAAGAAAAAAATAAAATTTTCTCTAACGCAGATATAGTCATAGACTTTACTAGCAAAAATGCTTTAAAAGAACATGCAAAATTGGCAAAAGAAAATAAAACTGCAATGGTTATTGGAACTACGGGTTTTAGTGATGTTGAGTATAAAATACTCACTGAGCTGGCAAAAACAAATGCCATTTTATATGCTGCAAATATGAGTGTTGGTGTTAATTTGCTTTTATCATTAGTGGAAAAAACTGCCTCTTTAATTGGAGAGGAGTTTGATATAGAAATTTTTGAAATGCATCACCGCTATAAAAAAGATGCACCTTCTGGAACGGCAATTGCGCTTGGAGAGGCAGCGGCTAGAGGACGCAAAATTGAAAGTTATCTTCCTAACTATGAGTTAAGAGATGGGGCTAGAAAATCAGGGGAAATTGGCTTTTCCGTTGCCAGAGGCGGTGATGTTGTAGGCGAACATAGTGTTATATTTGCCACAGATGGTGAAATTGTTACTCTATCTCATAGAGCTAACAATAGGAATATATTTGCCAAAGGCGCAATCTTGGCTACAAAATGGTTAAAAGACAAACCAGCTGGGCTTTATTCAATGCAAGATATATTTAGCTTTTAATTTTAAGGACAAAAAAATGAAACAAAAAAATATAGATGAACTTTTCAAACGTCTAAAAAAACAAAATCCAACCCCCAAAACAGAGCTTGAATATACAAATCCATACACTTTATTAGTAGCTGTTATTTTATCTGCCCAATCAACTGATACTGGGGTAAATAAGGCAACAAAAGCACTTTTTGAAAAAATATCCACTCCAAAGGAAATGCTGGAGCTAGGAGAAGATGGATTAAAAAACTATATAAAAACTATTGGGCTTTATAACAATAAGGCAAAAGCTATTTTAGCCATGTCTAAAATGTTAATAGATGAATATGGCGGACAAGTTCCCTCTGAAATGAAAGATTTAGTCAAATTATCAGGAGTGGGAAGAAAAACAGCAAATGTAGTTTTAAATGTAGCATTTGGTAAAAAAACTATGCCTGTTGATACTCATATTTTTAGAGTAAGCAATAGAACAGGACTAGCAAAAGGCAAAAATCCAGATGAAATCGAAAAAAAGCTTATGCAAATTATTCCAGACAAATATATGAAATATGCCCATCATTGGTTAATTTTGCATGGTCGCTATGTTTGCAAGGCTAAAAAGCCAGATTGTAAAAATTGTATTATTGATGATTTATGCGAATATGAAGATAAAAATTGTTAAAACTCTAATACCATACCATCATAGGCAGGGCGAATATTGTCAGGTAGATTTTTACAAAGCTCATCATAATCCATAAAATTAGTCAAAACAGTCAAATAGGTCATTTTAGGTTTTAAATAGTCAACCCATTCATAAATTTGTTTTAAGCCAGCATGCGACACATGAGTTTCTGCATCATTTGCAGCAGCATCAACTATCCAAACATCAAGCCCTTTTAGCTTTTCTAGCGACTCTTCATTTAGATATTTCATATCAACCGAATAGGCAAAATTATCAAAACGAAAACCAAGCGAATCACATGTACCATGGTCTTGAAGAAAAATATCAATATTTATATCACCTATCTTAATGCTGGTATTTTGACTAACTATATTAGTTTTTAAAAAAGGTTTATAAACATCAAAAGCACCCTTGAATATATATGAAAATCTATGAGTTATATCATTTATTGTATATTCATTGCTATATGTATCTATTGCACGGCCAAGATGATAGCTAATTACTCGTAAATCGTCCATACCGTTAATATGGTCAGAGTGAGCATGACTTAACAGTAGAGCATCTATTTTATTTTTATTTGCTCTGTTTAGATGTTCTCTAAGGTCAACTGTGGCATCTATTAAAATATCAGTTTTACCATCTTCCACCAAAAGTGATGCACGCGTTCTGTGATTTTTAGGATTTTGAGGATTACACTTTCCCCAATAATTACCAGCAGCTGGCGTGCCAACTGATGAGCCACAACCAAGTATAGTTACCTTCATATTTTAATCTCCCAGTAATTTTTCCTTATATACTAGTTTTTTTTTGCTTTTTTGAAAAGAGAATAAAAATTATTCGTAGTAATTTTTGCAACTTCTTCAAGCGAAAGACTTTTTATTTCTGCAATTTTTTTTGCCGTTTCAACAATAAAGGCAGGCTCATTTCTTTTGCCTCTGTGTGGTACAGGGGCAAGATAAGGTGCGTCAGTTTCAATTAAAAGCCTATCTTCTGGGATAAATTCTACAATTTCACGCAATTCAGTTGCATTTTTAAAAGTAACAATTCCAGAAATAGATATATAAAATCCCAGTTCAAGAGCCTCTTTTGCTAACTTTTTGCCAGAACTAAAACAATGCATAACAGCATTTAAGCAATAGTTAGTATTTTTTTGAATATCTGCCATTATTTTATATGTATCATCATCAGCATTTCTAGTGTGAATTATAGCGGGAAGTTTGGCTCTAACAGCTGCCTTTAGATGTTTTTTAAAACTCTCAATTTGGGCAGTATAGGGTGGCTTGTTATAATAATAGTCAAGCCCTGTTTCCCCAATTGCAATTATTTTAGAATATTTGCCTGCCATATCCACTATATAGTCAAGGTCAAATTGCCGTTCAGATGGACTGCTGGCGTTATGCGGGTGAGTACCAATTGAGCAATATATTTCACGATATTTTTGGGCTATATTCAATATTTCGTCAAATTTAGCAATCTCGGTACATATACTAACCATATGAGTAACACCCGCTTGCCTTGCATTTTGAACTATATCTAAAATACCAGCTTGAGCAAAATCATCAAAATCTAAATGGCAGTGACTATCTATAAACATTTACTTAACTCACAAATTTAATTTTAAATCAAAATAGCTATAACTTTTTTCTTGCAACTTGTCTAATGTTTCTGTAAAAATGCACTATCTATTAAATATGTTGGTGGCTTTGGGTGTGTATTTGGAACTGGCTTTAAGTTTTTTTAAGCTCAGCATTTGTTTTATACGACAGGAGTAGTTTTATGTCTGGCAAAGAAAAAAAGACAGAAAATAAAAAAGTTATTAAAAAATCTTTTTTAAAGAAATTTAATTTTAAAGCTGCAAAGCAAAAGGCTATGGTTGGCGGTCTTGTAGCTACTTTTGGAGTTGTTGCAGTTGGAACACCAGTTGCAGTTAAATATGCATATGACCAAACAGAAAAAACAGTCACTTTTAAGTTAGATAAAATATCTGATAAAAAAACAATCGTTAAAGAGAATTGTACTTATGAGAAAATAACAGAATATTTTGCTATGAATAGTAGCTTTTTTTCATTTTTTGGTGATGATGATAGCTACGAAAGTGAAACTGTAAAAACTAGTGATTCTACATGTAGCAAAGAAGTTTTAAACAGAGAAATACACACAGAAATAGGTATTTTAAAAAATGATACTTCCCTGCTTGCTTGGAAAGAGGAAGAAGATGTTGAAGTAATAGATAGAAAATTAAAACCCGATAATTGGTATGAGGCAACAGTTAAAGGCTTTACTGATAGCAATATAATTACTCTTAAAAGACTGCCTGCTGACTGGGAACAAGACATTAATCCTGCCAAAAAGGAAAATACACCGAGCAACAAGGCAGAGGCAACAAAAAAAGTAAATACCCCAGATATAGAAGATTTAAAACGTCAGTTAGAAATTCTAAAATTACAAAAACAGCTGGAGGATATTAGAAAAAAACAACAGGAACTATCAAATTCCAATGATAATAATGCTAAAATGTTGCAGGCTGAACCTCAAAAAACAGAAATTAGCGCAAAAAAAATAGCTCCACCAAAACCATAGGTTAAGGGTAATTACTTTTAATTTTAATAGATTGAGGATATTTTGATATGTCAGATAAAGATTTAAGAAGTTTACAAAAACAACGCGAACTAGAAGAAAAAATTGAAAAAACTGTGGGTGCTATTGGGGGCGGCATAAAGAATATCTTTAGAATGAAAACAAAAAGAGAAAAAGTTATAAAAGGTAGTTTAGCAGCAATATTTGCAACTGTGTCAATACCTTATGCTGTCAGTGAAATATCAGAAAATGAAATGGTACCCATGACCGTGATGGAAAAACAAAAAATAGAAAATATTTCTTGCTCGCGAGTTGTTGAAAGATATAAATCAAGTAAAAAACTTGAAAAGGGACAAGTCTTTAGGGGTAAAATAATAGAAAAAGATAGTAGTATCCTTGTTGATGAAATAGTAGAAAAAACAGGAAAATGTACAACTGATATAAAATATCTCTTTAAAATGAATGATGGACAAATATATGAGTTAGAAACAGGTTTTCTGCAGGGAGTTAACTCTAAAAAACTGGAAAAATTATGGAACACAATAAAAGATGGTAGTGAGGGTTACTTTACCACATCTAAAACAATTACAGGTAAAAGAATAATTACTGACTATAGCAAAAATAAACCATAGATAATGGCTAAGTTATACAAATTTTTACCCGTTAGAATTTTTCTAATATTATTTTTAGTCTTTTTAATATTTTTCTATGCTAAAAAAACAACTGCTAGCAACAATCTCTATATAAAAGATGGCGATAGCTTTATTTGGGATAAAAAAGAAATTAGGCTTTGGGGTATTGACGCACCAGAGCTTTTTCAAATTTGCCAAGATGAAAATAATAAAAATTATGAATGTGGTTTCAAAGCTAAAGATTTTTTAATATCAATAATTGATATTAAAAATATGAAATGTATAGAAAAAAACAAGCTAAAATCAAAAAGAGAAAGCCGAATGGTGGCTAAATGTTTTGTTGGGAAAAAAGATATAGCAGAAATTATGGTTTTAAATGGTTGGGCAATTGATTATAAATTTTTTAGTAAGGGCGCTTACTCAAAAGCTCAAATGCAGGCAAGAAAAAATAAAAAAGGTATATGGGCAGGCTCTTTTATTTCACCCTACAAGTGGAGAAAGCAGAAAAAATAAACAACATACCATAGCCTATTGAGCAATAGCTTTATGTACATTGATAACATCATTTAATAAAGATTCGTATGGAGATATTTCTTGTTTTTCTTCATCTTTTTGTTTTTTAGTCGCTTGTTTTGTTGCGGCTAGCGCCATTGGTTTTGGTAGCGCATTTATATTTTCTTCTGGTAGAGGTAGATTTTCCTCTACATCTTTAAAGGCTAAATGTTTTAATTTTGCACTATCGTCAATTTTAGGAACAATAGTTTGAGCTTTTAAAGCAACAGGTGGCTTTAATCTTATCTTTTTACTATTTTTAGATGCAGCTATTGGCCAATCAGACTCAGCAATAGTAGTATTACGAGTAAATCTCCTATTTACTGGACTGTTTTGTACAAGGTCATGCTGATTCATTTTTGGTGGTATAAGCTTAATTGGTTTTACGGATGATTTTTCTTGTTTTCCCACTGTATTGCCACCAATTACGTAAGTTTTATCTGTTAAAAATGGTGGTCTTGTATTGTTATTGTTGGGTAAAGGAGAAATTTTTGTTGGGCTTGTATCACCTATCACATAAGTTTTACTAACCTTAAATGGTTTTTTTGCCATTTGTTTTTTTTGTACTTGGGTTGGTGCAGCTGCGGGAGCAAAACGGCTATACATATTTTCTATTTTAGCTGTTTTTTGCGAAGACACATTTGGAACACCATTTGATGATATAACTATTGTATCTATATTGCTAGGTTTGCTATTTTCTCTTAGTGATTTTGGAAAAGTTACAACCTCCCCAGCATTTTTTGTAGGGATAGGAGTAGGGGTAGGCTTATTTTTATTCCAAATAACCTCCTTTACCTTGCTCAGCCCCCAGTTTTTTTTAGGTGCAGCAGTTTTTTGTTGTTGCTGTTGTAATTTTTGTTGTACATGTCTATATTCTTGTTCTAATTCATATATTCTTCTTTCTGCCTCTAGCAGTTTTTTAGTTTTATCGCTAATGCCTTCTATCTTTTTTAGTCTAAGCGTTTCTTTTTCCATCCATTCTTGTTGTTGAGTTAAATTTTTAGCTTGTCTTTCCAAGTCTTCTTGTTTTTTTAACATTTCTCTATCTAAATGAGCAATATTTACCCTTTTAAAGTTACCGCTACTTGCGGCCTGCTTATAAAGAGGCGCATTTTCAAGCTGTTTTTGTTGTATTTCAAGGGTTTGTCTTAATTTTTGTATTTCTTTTTCCTTTTGGGCAAGCTCACCAAGTAATTCTGAATCACCGCTTGTATTATTACTTGTCAAAGATAAAGAACTATCTTCTTTAAGAGCTAAAATACAGTTATTCAATACAGAGGTTGCCTGAGATATATTGTTAATTTGAAACAATATATCTTGAGTTAAATAGGCAGACGATATTTGCATATTTATTATATTTTTAAGTAAATTGTCAACTTCATTTTGGCGATTTAATTTTATCATAAACGCATTGCTTGTAATTGGTGTAATGACAATTTCTTTTTGGCTGGTATCTGTTTTTATTGTGGCATTTATTTTTATACCGTTACTATCTTTTAGAATTTTATTTGTGGCCTCAACCGCTATATTTGCCATGCCATGTTCATTTTTTGCAATAGCAAGTGTTAAGTCGCCGTAATTTTTACTAAGAGTGCAATAAGGCAAAAATTGACCATCGGCTGATTTGAATTGTTTTACCTCCCAGCCTCCAGAGCTATTACCATAAGAATAGCTAGAAGTTAAAATATACCCGACCCCAAATATAATAGAAATAATGTATTTTATAAAACCAACCTTATTTTTTAGCATTATCTTTGCCTTTATCCTTAAAAAAATAAAAAATTCATTCACACAAATAACTATATAATAATTAAAGGCTATTTGACTAGTGAAAATATTTAAATGACATGTTTGATTTGATATTTTATTTAAAAGCAAGCTTAGCAAATGTTGGTAAATGATCACTGCCATTATTACTTAGTGTTTTAAAAGATATGGTCTTGATATCTGGACTGTGTAAGATATGGTCTATTGAAATGCGTAAAAATACAGGAATAGATGTGGGCCAGCTAGGATAAAAACCTTGATTTTCTTGAGAGTTAACAAGTCCTGTTTGTTTGATGAATTTTTTATATGATGGAG
>JALTWL010000184.1 GCA_027047045.1 Micavibrio sp. | reverse complement strand
CAGATAGGTAACTGCCCACCCCGTGTCCTAAAGAATGAGGATAGTTAAGCCCAATTTCCATTAGCGGTTCTCTGGATATTTTATCTAGTTTTTTTCCCGTCTCACCTTTTTCAAATATTTGTAAGGTAGTTTGGATATGTCCTTTTAAAACGCGGGTAAATCTATCTTTAACTTCGTTAGACACTTCACCTAAGGCAATTGTTCTTGTAACGTCGGTTGTACCTTCTAAATATTGTCCGCCAGAATCTACAAGATATATATTAGATGAGCTTAACGCTCTATTTGTTTTTTTTGTGGCTTTATAGTGAATAATAGCGCCGTTAGAGCCAACTGCGGAAATAGTATCAAAACTTAAAGATTTAAAATTTTTTTCTTCTTTTCTAAACTTCTCTAACATGTCAGAGGCTGTTATTTCTGTTAAACTGGTAACTATTTCTGGTTTTGATAATTGGTATAAAAAACGGCTAAGAGCTACTCCATCTTTTATATGTGCTTTAACTGCGCCTTTTATTTCTATTTGATTTTTACGTGATTTGGGGAGCTGTATTAAAGATTTTTTATTTTCTATCTTAGCTTTTGCACGTTCTAGAATATTTTTTACTGCATATGGAGTTCTGGCAAAATCCATCAGTATTTTACTTTTTTTACTACATGATGATAGCTTTTCTTCAAATTGTTCACTTGAATGGATTTTTACTTTATCTCCTAGATGTTTTTTTACCTCAGCAGTTATTTTATTTTTATCAACAAAAAGAGAAACTTCCCCGCAACTGTCAATAATTGCAAATGATAATAATATTGGAGTGTTAGGTACATCTTCTCCCCTTATATTTAACAGCCATGCAATTTCTTCTGGTATAGTCGTTACCATTGCGCCTGCGCTACTGTCTTTAATTAAATTAGCAATTTCAGTAATTTTTTCTATATGTGGCTTGCCTGAATATTCAAGTGGGTGAGTTTTTGCCTTTTTCACCTGCTCCTTAGGAGGAGATGTCCAAATTTTATCAATTAGGTTAGTTTGAACAATAACTAACTCCGCTTTTGCAACACTAATTAGATTTTTTAAATTTTCAACTTCATCAACACTATGTAGCCATGGGTCAATTGCTATTTTATCTTTTGCATGGATATTTTTTTTGACCCATTTTTGTAATTTTTCTTCTTTTTCCTTTTTGTTATTTAAAATTTCTATATCAAATATTTTTTTGTCTATTTGCTCTTGAGCTTGTATTTTATATCTACCATCTGTTGTAAAAATAGCGTCACTCTCGGTTATAATTGCTTGCCCAGCAGAGCCGGTAAATCCTGTTATATAGGCAAGTCTTTCTGCGCTTGGGGGGATATATTCTCCTAAATATTTATCTGCTCTTGGTACAATAAGTCCATTTATTTTAAGTTTTTTTAGCTCTTTTCTTAGTTTTTTTATTCTATTTTGCAATATAGTACTCCCAGTAAAAATTACTAACCAAGCTATATTATTACAATTTTTGTAAAGTTAGTGTAAAAACTTTTATTTTATACGTTTTTTTGTTAAAAAAATTTGCTATCATGATTTTTGTTATTTTTTAACCAAACCTGAAAGACAGTAAAAAATATGGGCATTTTATCTAATATTTTTAAACCTTTTGTAATGATGGCAAAACAGCCAGTGGAATCTTTTGTAAGGCTAGAGACCGCCGATGACGAAACAACAATGGTTGCGACCGACGGTTCTTTGGTATCTTACATTAAGATACATGGGGCAAGACAAATTATTGGAGAAGAAGAATATAAAAATATCCTTCGTTCTTGTGTGGTAAAAATGGGCTCTAGATTTGACAGACCAGGACATGCCCTGCAGGTTTATTTTATGCGCTCTCCCGAGCGTGTAAGTGAAGAAGTTAGAACGATTTTGCGCCCCAACCATATGGCAGCTAGAAATATTGGGCTTGAAATTGACGATATTTTTGATGAAAGAGGACGCTATTTACCAAAATTTTTGGCTTCTGAAGAAATATATTTTGTTTTATGGACACGCGCTAGCGCGCTTACAAAAACAGACCTGCAACGTGAAAAACATTTAGCTAAAGAAAAAAAATGGGTAAAGGCTGTAGATGCTCAATATCCATACGCAGCAATTAGCGCTCTTCGCAATAGACATGGCTCTATAGTTGGTTCTGTTACAACTGCTCTGTCTGAAATGGGTATTCACGCAGAAGTATTAGAAGTCCACGATGCACTAAGAGCTGTTCGTTCAAATATGTATCAAGATGGCTTGAATAGTCGCTGGAAACCTTGCCTACCAGGTGATAGGATACCACCTAGAATGCCTGAATCTAAAAAAGATATGTCAGCTATTTTGTGGCCTCCTATTCCAAAGCAAATAGTTCACAGCTCTGCCCGTATGATAAATGATAAGGTTGTTGAGTTTGGAAAATATCTGTGGGGTGGAGTTGATTTAGTTTTAGCCCCTATGGAGCCAAGTCCTTTTCCTGAGCTTTTAGGACGTCTATCGGAAATGCGTTTTCCATTTCGTATTTCTTATTTGATAGAGGGTGGTGGTGCTCAAAGTGTAACTGCGCTTGGATTTATCTCATCAATGCTTGCGATTACTAATGCTGAAAATAAAATGATTGCAGATTCTATTGAGGGGTTGGCTAACCTTGCTAGAAGTGAGCCTGTGGTGAAATTTAGACTGTCATTTGCAACATGGGCCCCTAAAGGAGAGATGGAGCTTTTAGAAGACAGATTATCGCTATTAGTACAATCTGTTGAGAGTTGGGGGTATTCACAAGTATCACAAATAGCAGGCGACCCGCTTGATTGTGTTATGTCTTCTGCGATGGGTATTGCTTGTGCTTCTACTGCTCCACCTGTTGTTGCTCCTATGTATGAAATTATGAAACTTCTTCCTTGGCAACGCGCATCTAGTCCTTTTGAAAATGGGGCAATTTTATTTAGAACTCCAGATGGACGTATTTGGCCGTATCAAACAGGAACTAATATAACCACTACTTGGTTTGACCTTATTTTTGCGCAACCAGGTGGTGGTAAATCGGTTCTTATGAATACTTTGAACTTAGGGACTTGCTTAACTGCTGGGGTATCTAATCTTCCTTACGTGGCAGTAATTGATATTGGGCCATCATCTGCAGGGCTAATATCTTTGATACGTGATGCTTTGCCACCCTCAAGACGGCATGAGGCGGTATCTTTTAGATTGCAAATGACAAAGGAATTTGCAATTAACCCTTTTGATACAAAATTAGGGCTTCGCTTTCCACAGGCAAATGAACGTAGCTTTTTAATAGAGATGCTTACTCTTTTATGTACTCCTGCGGGTAGTTCTGAGCCATATGATGGTATTACTCAGCTTGCTGGATTTGTTGTTGATGAAATGTATCGTTTTCGTTCTGATGAAGAATCAAATGCAGAGCCTAGAGTTTATTTACCCCGCGTTGATGACATTGTGGACAAAGCATTACAAAAAAATGATATAAAACTTGCAAATGGTGCTTATTGGTGGGACGTGGTTGATGAGTTCTTTGATAGGGGCCTAACATATGAGGCGGCAATGGCACAAAGGAATTGTGTACCTATATTGGGGGACTCAATTACTGCTGCTCGTCGTCCACAGATTAGAAACCTGCTTGAAGATACTCAAATAGGTGCAAGTTCAGAAAGTGTTATTCACGCTTTTGAACGTATGATTACATCTGCTGTTCGGGAATTTCCTATTTTATCTACAACAACCCAATTTTCACTTGCAGAAAATCGTGTTTGTGCCTTGGATTTGGCAGATGTTTGTCCACAAGGTGATGATACCGCAGACAGACAAACTGCAATTATGTATATGTTGGCAAGACATGCACTTATAACTAAATGGTGGATAAATGAAGAAATTCTAAATTTAATGCCACAAAAATACAGACCATATCACGAAGAACAATTAAGGGATATAGCAGAAAGCCCAAAACGTCTGTGTTTTGATGAATTTCATAGAACTAGCGGTTCGCAATCTGTGCGGGCTCAAATTATTCGCGATGTGCGTGAAGGACGTAAACGTGGTATTCAAATTATTCTTGCCTCACAGCTACTAGATGACTTTAGCGATGATATGGTTGACTTGGCAACTGGGGTTTGGATACTTGGGGCTGCGGTTAGTGATAGGTCGGTTGATGCTGCGCGCGATCGTTTTGGGCTTAGCGACACTGCGCGTTGGATTATGCGTAACCGTTTAACGGGTCCTCGCTCTACGGGTGGTCCTTGCATGTTAATTTTGGGTACAACAGATGGTAGATATGAACAGCATTTGATTAACACTCTTGGACCTATTGAGCTTTGGGCTTTTTCTACCTCTGCCGAAGATGTTGCGATTAGAAATAGGCTTTATGCAAGATTGGGCGCTGGACAAGCAAGAAGACTACTTGCTGCTAATTTCCCTGGTGGTTCTGCTCGCTCTGAAATTAGAAGAAGAGTCGCAGACTTGGCTGAGAAGGGGGAAATGGATAAAGCCTCTGTTGGTGCGGTTATCAATGCTATGGTAGATGACATGGTCATTAGTATTCAAAAAGATATACTTAATAGTGATAGTGATAAAGATGATGATGCTGGTAAAGAAACTAATTCAACAAATGATAGTAACGACAACAACACAAAAGATAACAATAACAGCGGCGTAAATAGCAGTAATACAGACAATGCCAAACAGTCAGAAGATAAAAACGCAATCACCGATAGCTTAGATGCTGCTGTTAATCCACCAGAAAAAGATAAGTAGTGGCTAAAGTTACAACTATCTCCGTTATGTAAATTTATAAAGTGTTTTTTATATTATCTCTAGCATTTCTGCAACTAATGGGTGTCTTACTATATCTGTTTCTGTTAGACGACACACAGCAATATTTGGTATTTTTTCTAATTTATCTGATATATCAGCCAGCCCAGATACTCCATCTAGTAAGTCACTTTGGTCGGGGTCGCCGGTTACAACCATTGTTGAATGCCAACCGAGTCGGCTAAGTATCATTTTTATTTGCCCATAGGTACAGTTTTGAGCTTCATCAATTACAACAAAAGAGTTATTTAAAGTTCTGCCCCGCATATAGCCAATGGGAGCTATTTCAATTTCTCCTGTTTCAATCATATGTTTTACTCTTTTAAGCCCTAATCTATCACTAAGCGAGTCATATAAAGGACGCAGATAAGGCGCCATTTTGTCTTCTAAAGCACCAGGTAAATATCCTATACTTTCACCTGCCTCTATTGCAGGGCGTGATAGAATTATTCTATCTACTTCACCCTTTTCAAAAGCCTCAACAGCAGCAGCAATGGCAAGATAAGTTTTTCCAGTACCAGCCGGACCAATTGCCATTGTTAGACTATATTCTTTTATACAGTCCATTAGTTGTTTTTGTCCTTCACTTCTGGGTTTTATAGTTTTGATATATTTTTTATCTCTATGTTCATTTTCTAACAGAGGATCCCAGCTGTCAGAAAATAATTTTTGAACCTTATTTTTTTCTTTCTTTTGCATATATTTTGCTAATTTTGATTTTTTGGCCATGTATCAATCTCCCCTGATTGGTTAATGTTGCAAAGAAAAAAACCTTCCGAGTTGATGGAAGGTTTGGTTAAATTTATATAGTTAATTTGGGTAAGTGAGCTGCCCAATATTTTACTGGGATATATCAAAATATCGTTAGAGGTAATTTTTAAAAAAAAGCGCGATATTTGCGAAATCAAAATATGATACCTTGAATAGATATTGTAGAACTGTTGGAACAACAACCACTACATATAGTATAGACATGGTTTTTTTTAAATGCAATAGTTTTTTGATATTTTAACTGAGGTTGGGTAAATTACCAATGTCTAACTCTGCCAGTATCTAGATGTACAAACTGACTTTTAGGGTAATAACCAACCCCGCCTGCACGAAGTGCCATCGCTTGCCTACGAAGGGCAGATAAGCTATAACCAGGAAGCCTTAAATCAACCGCTTGTCCTTGCATGTGCAAGCTTTTTCTTGCAACCCCAAAGCTAGAGCGTCTTAACATTTTATTTGTTGCAGGAGAACGATATCCAGAAAAAATTCGGTAGTGATTATTTGTATTAAATTTCTTTTTTAGTACAAATAATATATCCACTAATCTGGGGTCTATTGGAAATATTTCCCCTGTTCTATGGTCGCGCATAATATGTTTTATTTCTTTAAAAGCATCTGGTAAGTAACGCCCTTTTTGCCAATATTCACCTTTAAATTTTTCTCCAGTATGTGCGTTTAAAAAGCTAACTTCCCGTCCAGAAAATACATTTGCAGCCTCTGCCTTATTGGGCCACCAAAGACTGGTTGCCATGGCAATAACAAATCCGCCTTTAATCAATTTTCTTCTATTTAAATTACTAAAATTATTTGAGGTTAAATTTTTGTTTTTTTTCATTATTTTACCTATTTTTTTATCAAAACACTCCCAATTATAGGTATTTTAACAACAACGATTACAAAAAGCAATAATCTTGTAATTACTTGTATTAAATAGCAAAAGTCATTTGCCATATATAGGCGATTTGATTTTATTTTAAAATTATGTTTTAATTAAAGTATGTGTTTTGAAATTACTCATATTGTTTGGTTTGGGGGGAGTGATTCGTGATAAATATGCCATATAGAATTTTATTTTGTCTATGCATTAGTTATATTGCTGTGATTGTGCCAAATATTGCTTATGCAGGGCCTGCAGATGTTGGTGGTTCAATTATTAACCTTAGCAATGCTTTGTCCCGTGTTCCCAATATTTTAACAACAATTGCCTTTATATCGGGACTATTTTTGGCTGTAAGTGGTGTGCTTCACTTAAAAAATCATGTTGACAATCCTGCTCAAACTCCAATTAGTTCTGGTATAAAACGCTTGCTTGCAGGCGGTTTCTTTTTGGCGCTCCCCATGACTACTAATGTTGTTCAAGGTTCACTTTTTGGTACAGCAGGCACAGGCGCAGAAATTGCTGCTGGTAACTGGGGTGTTTCTGGTGGTGGTGGCGGTGTAGGACTTGCTGATGTTGCTATAAATTTTATAGCAAGTTTTGCAGAGCCCATGAAGGATTTGCTTATTTTGTTTTCATTTATTTCTGGTTTGGCTTTTATATTGATAGGTATTTCACGATTAATAAAGACCGCTCAAGAAGGTCCAAGAGGTCCAACAGGTATTGGTACTTTAGTTACCTTTTTAGTTGGCTCAGCCTTAATGAATTTAGGTATGTCTATGGGGGCTTTTACATCAAGTATATTTGGCGATAACACGATGCGAAATTTTGTTTCATTAGACCCAACTGCGACTCAAAATTTATCGGCGGCAGAAAAGGTTGATTTACAAAATGTTATTGGTTCTATTATGATGTTTGTATCTATAGTTGGGTTTATCGCTTTTGTTAGGGGGTTATTTATCTTAAAGGCGGTTGCAGATGGCAATTCTGGTAGTCAGTCTATTTCTTTAACACAGGCATTTACCTTTTTAATTGGTGGCGCACTTGCGGTTAATATAACTGATGTTGTAAACATGATACAGGATACAGTTGCTCCAACCTCTGCAATACTTGGCTTTAGTTTCCAGTAATAATTTGTCTTGATATTGTATATTTATGGTTTTAGCATAGTAATTTGAGTTTTTTAAATCTAAAGGCTAAATTATAAATATGAAATATCGCAATATTAAGCTTGGCGTAAGTGTATTTTCAGATATAGGGCATAGTTTTAGATATGATCCCTTGAATATTGATGAAAATATTGTAGAGCAGGTTCTAAAGCGAGATGATTTTATATGTCAATATTGTGGCTTTAGGTCTGTTAAGCATCAAGTTATACATTATATCTGTCAAAATGTAAAAGATGCATCTGAAATGAAAAAAGTCAGTAATTTTGTGACTTCCTGCCATTATTGCCAACAATGTTTTTATTTAGATAGGGCGGCAATGATGCAATCAGCAACTATTATATGGCTACCAGAAATAGGGCAGGCTGCTTTAAATCATATTTGTCGGGCGATTTATATTGCCAGAATAACACAAGGTCCAATTGCTGATGCTGCGCGTGAGAGTTTGGATATACTTTTATCTCGCAAAAAAGAGGCAGAAAATAGAATAGGTACTGATGATGTAGTACAGCTGGCAACTATTTTGCAAGATTTTATGGAAAGTAGGGAGTATAAGAATCGGCAAGAAAAATTACAATATGTAAGGGTTATGCCCTTAGACAGACGTATAGTGCAAGAAGGAGAGCTAGAATTTAATCAATTTCCACAAATACTTGCCTATTGGCGTTCAAAAGATGGACCATTTGGTAAAATACCACCAAGAAAATGGGCAGAAATATTCCATGATATCAAAAAAAATGCTGTATAATTATAATAATTAGTATTAAAATAGTACGAGGGCTCTGTTTTAAGGGTATATTTATTATAAGTTAATAAAATTTTAATATTTTTTTAGTAATCTGGTAAGATAACAGGGGTTTATTAATAAAATTTAACAAACTATACAGGAGGAAAAAATGAAACCAACAAAGAAACCAAAATTAAGTCATAAGCTAGCATCTGTTGTTATGGCAGGGCTTGCAAGTACAACATTTATTTCTAGCGAAGTATTTGCGGGTAACGCGACACTGAATTTTAGTAAATCTACAGAAGCTATGGAAAAGGCAAGTTCACGTATTCCTAACTTAATTACTACAACTGCGTTTGTTGCTGGGCTTGCGATGGCAATTGCAGGTGTATTTAAAATTAAGGCACATGTGGACAATCCAGCACAGGCACCTTTAAAAGATGGTCTAATTAGACTTGCCATTGGTGGTGCTTTACTAGCCTTCCCAATGTTAACAAACGTAATGATGGGCTCTATTGGTGGTGACCAAAACACTCAAACTCACTTAGCAGTGACGAAGGTTGGGGCTATTACATATTAAGATATATTTAGTATTTATATGAATACCATGCTCGGGGCTAAAATGGATATTTAGTTCCGAGTATTTTTTTGTGGATTATCTTTGAAGATGCTTAGGATTTACCTTCTTTGTACCATACAAAAATGATAACTAACATAACTATTAACATAGCTAAAAGAGGGGGAAGTAGCTGATAGCTTTCCAGTCCAACTGTGCGGTAAGCATTATTTTCTTTAATTGCTATCCAGTCATTGCCATGTGTCTTTTTAGAAAGGGGGGGCTTTTGTTTTATTTTAAATTTCAAAAAATTATCTGCTGGCCACAATATAGCACCAGAAATATATTTTTTTAAAATTTTATCCGTACTTACAACCTGTTGCAGCTCTGGCACATCTATTTTACCTACAACGGCAAATGCCGTTTGTTTTGTTTTAGAATCGCTAAAACGGTAAAGTCCAAATTTATCTACATTTAAGCTAGTTTTTTGCCAATAGCCACCAGTGGTTTTGCTAAGTTCTATATTGCTTATATTTCCATCTGGGTCAAACATTGTTAGTTGTGCTTTGGCTTGCCTATCTAGCATTGCTCTGCGTTTTATGGTTATTTCTTTGTCTTTAACTTGTATATTTAGGCGATTTTCTTCTAGCTCTGGTTCTTTCATTAACCAATGCGCAAGCCGTCTTAGCAGTTCTTTTTGCGGTCCACCACCGTCAAAACCTCTAGTCCAAAGCCATATATGGTCGCTTCCAATCCATGCAATCCTTCCCTTACCATATTCATCTAAAATTAGTAGGGGATTATTTTTAATCCCACTCATTATAACTCTAGAATTGCTAGATACGGTTGTTGCTGATACTTGCCTAAACCATCTACCCCATTTATTTTTATTTATAGAAAATATTTCAGTTACTGGGTGCGCGTTACCTAAGTTAGTTAATTTTGGAATATAAGCCCCAACTAAGGTTGAGCCTTCACCAGTTCTAGGGCGGGCGGGAAGCGCATCTTTTAATATTGTGTGATATAAAGATGTTGCAGGCTTGGTATATTCTGGCCCAGATGAAACTAAAAGAGCGCCGCCATTTTTTATATAATCTTTAATATTTTTTAAGTAAAAATCACCCAATATGCCTTGCACTGTATATCTGTCAAATATTATTAGGTCAAAATTTTTAATTTTTCTTTGAAATAGTTCATGTACAGGAAAGGCAATAAGTGAAAGTTCATAAGATGGGGTTAAATCCACCTGTCCTCTAGCTCGCAATATGGTGAAATGTACTAAATCAACAGATGGGTCTGATTTTAGCAAATTACGCCAAGTTCTCTCCCCCGCGTGTGGTTGCCCTGATATTAAAAGCACCCTTAGCCTATCACGGATAGTTTTTACAATTGTAATTGCGGTGTTATTTGCATTTGTAACTTCACCTTTAACTGGTTCTACGGAAAAGCTAAATACATTATCACCCGCATGGTCAAGCTTAAATCTAATAGATTTCTCTTTTCCTCCTAGTAAAATGATAGGCTTTTGTATGTTTTCATTTTGTTTTATATTTATTTTATAAAATTTATATTTATTATTTTCACCGTTAACGTCTAGGCGAATAGATATTTTAACATCATCTCCCACCATTCCATAACGGGGCGCTTCTGTAATTACTACAGCCAAATCTGATTCATCTTTTCTGCCTGTTAAAAGCGCGTGTGTTGGAATATTTTCTAACTTTTTTAGTAAATTTTTATCTGCTCTGTCGTGTATTTGTCCATCTGTTACTAAAACAACTCCTGCAAGAGCATCTTTTTCTATATCTGCAACTGCTTGTTTTAAGGTGGAAAAAAGCCTTGTTTCATCTTTTTCATCATTAACAGATACAATAACAGGCTCTGTGGTTTTGATATTTGCTAGTTGTTTTTGTATATGGTTGATAATAGCAAGTTTTCTTTCATTTCTAAATCCTATTTGTTGAGATGAGCTATTGTCTGTAATTACTAATAATTTATTTTTAATTGCTATTCTTTTTTCTTTTAAAATTGATGGATTGGCAAATATTAAGATTAGAAGTAAAAAGACAAGAGCGCGAATAATTGCTGCTCTGGCAGATTTTAATATTGCAAATATAGTCAAAGCCAACCCCAACATGGCTAAGACAAATAACCAAGTCAAAGAAATAAGTGGTACAAAACTAATAGATAAATTGTCTATCATTGTTAAAATTTACTATTGCCTCCCTATGCGTTTTAGCAATTCTTTTGTATGTATTTGGTCAACCTTGTAATTACCAGTTAAGGTCATCATTATAATATTTACTCCAAATCTAAATGCCATTTCTCGCTGTCGTTCTCCACCACCGCGGATAGTATATAGTGGTTGTCCATTACTTTTGCGCGCCCAAGCCCCTGCCCAGTCATTTCCACCAATAATAATGCTTGGAACATTATCACGGTTAGCAGGAGGAGATTTTTCTACCCATAGCTTTGCTCCTTTATATCTACCTGGAAATTCTTTAAGTAGATAATAACTTCTGGTCAAAGCATGTCCTTTTTTAATTACCTCTAGGGCTGGAATTGGCATATCTTGTAGTATCTTTTTTAGCTGTTTTGCTCCAAGCCTATCAGATTCATTGGCTTTTGCCTGTCCAAATTGCCCGTCTTTAGTATCAAATAATATAAGCCCGCCATTTTTTATATAGGATACTATATTTTTATAGCCCTGAGAGGTTATTTTTGGCTGAGAGTAAGTAACTGGCCAATATATAAAAGGAAAATAAGTTAAAATATCAGAGTTTGGATTAACCCCAACTACAGCTTTTACCTTAGCCGAAGTTCTTCGGCTGGTTAGTCTTTTTAGTGCCTCTAACCCTAGTTTGCTTACTCTATCTTGTTCCGCATTGCCAGTTTTCACATAGGCAATATAGGTGTCAGATGTATATTTGATAGCATCTTTAATGTCAATTTCACTGGCAAGGACAGAATTTAAAGGAAAAAATAATAAAAACACCACTAAAATAGCAGTATTTATAATTTTGTGTTTGCTAAATATTCCTCTTAAATATAAAGAAACTATAAAGTCAACCAAAAATAGTAAAAACACTAGCAACAATAAATGAGTTTTAAAGCTTTTTTCTTTTCCTTTGGTATAGGGGATAATTTTTACTCCATCAGGTAAATCTTCAATAATTCTAACAGATGGCATATTTATATAATCAACCAAGTTAAATGCTTTAGCAGCTTGATTTTTGTTATTATCAACTGACAGTTGCCCATAAAATCCAGCAGGGCTATTGAGCTTTATTTTAAAGTCTTTTTGATTTTCTATAACCGATATTTTGCTACTAGCCATTTTTAAATTTCCATAGCCGTCAAGAATTTTAACTGGATATAATTTTGCGTCATCTGCGTCAAGTCCGCTTACCCCCGCGCTTAGCTCTATTAGCTTTCTTAGCATTTCAACAAAAGTTCCAGATATACTAAGATTACTCCATTTAGGGCTTGCGGTTGTATGGAATAATATTAAGTGTCCATCTCCTAGCTGTTTTGCTGTAATTAGAGGGGTGTTATCCTCTAAACGTGCCCAAATTTTATCTTCTATATCAATTGATGGTTTAGCAAGTACTTGTTTTGATACAGTTATATCATCTTTGCTGATAATTTTCAGGCCAGCAAAAGCACCGCTTTTAGAAAAATTACTTAATTTTTGCGGTTTATCCCAGCTTAAAGAACCACTAAAGTTACGCCCACCATAGCGAAGTTCAACAGGAAGTAAGTCATCTTTGTTAACATTTTGGGCTAAATTAGCCCCAGCAAAACGAATAAGCATACCGCCTTTGCTGACCCATTTTTTTAGCAGACCTCGTTCTTGCCTAGTTAACAAATATTCATCACTAAGCAACATAACTGCAATTTTTTCCTTACTTAACAAAGTGTTAATTTTACCTTTTTTTAAGTCTGCATAGGGGCTAAGAGCTCTTATCAAATAAAAAACATCACTAAGATAACCGCTATCATCTTGCATATTATCAGTCATTGCTACCCCAACAGGGCGAAAACGCCAGTTTTCATCTATTAAAAATACACTACCAGCATTTTGTGATTGTTGTATTTTTAGCCTATATAGACGGTTGCGATTTTCTGTTTTCATCTCTATTGTTGCTTTGGCTATTGTGTCACCAGATTTTATGGTTAATTTTTGCTGCCCCAAAATATGACCATCTTTATCATACATAATTACAGTTGCTGGAATATTTTGTTTTGGTGCTGACAGACGGCTTACTGATACGGTTAGTTTTTTTTGCTTTTCTATTGGCTCTAGTTTAACGAGGGTGGGAAAAAATTCTTCTTTATCTGAGTCTATAATGGAAACTGTACCCATTTCATTTAAAGCGATTAAAAGCTGATAGCTAGAACTGTTGCGGTAATCACTGGGATTATTTGGTGTGGCTGAAAAATAACCATTAGTTAGCCAAATAGTATCTATTTTGCCACTTTGCTTAACTATTTTTTTTATATTGGGTAAGATATGACCATATTCAGCACCCCACGCTTGTGGTTGTAATTGGGTAATTATAGCCTTTGCTGCATCTGCTGTAGTAACTTCTAATCTATTTTTGGGGCTAGCAGTTGGGATTATAACCACATTTTTACCAGAGCGGTGGAGATTGTCTAAAATTTTTAATGCCATATTTTGCCGCAGTTGCCAATTTTGCCCTGCTATCCAGTCGTTATCAATAATAAAAGCAATTGGTATTTTTTTATCTAAAATACCATCACTATAGTTGGATTTTACAATTTTTGTTACAGGCTCTGCCATGGCAATGATAAAAGCTGCAAGCATTAATATTCGCAATAACAACAGCCACCAAGGAGTTTTATCAGAGGGTGGTTCTTTTTTTGTTAATTTACGCAACAAGAAAACTGCAGGGAATTTTATTTTTTGAGGAGCAGGGGGAACTATCCGCAATAAAAACCAAATTACTGGTAAAGTCAAAAGCCCCACCAAAATATATGGAAATAAAAATGTTAAAGCACCAATGGAAAACAAGTGCTATCCTCCTTGCTTTAGATTTATATATAGGGGCAAAACAGCCTCTGATAGTTCAATATTAGTTACAATTTCAGAAAAATACCAGCCAGCAGATATGACTATTTTTCTAAGCTGCTTTTGATGAGTTATGAATTGTTTTTTATATTCTTCTCTAATTGCTTTGACATCTGGTAGTCTTTCTAAATTGTTGGGATTTTCTAAATCTTCAAATATAATGCTACCGCTAAAGGGTAGAGTTTTTTCTGTTATATCTAGTAATTGAACAAAATTAGCTTTAAGTCTATTTTGAGCTAGGTATTTGATATTATTGGCAAATTGGTCTAATTCTGTCCAACCATCACTAATAAAAATTGCATGTGCATCTTTTGGAATTTTTCCTAAATTTTTTAAGGTTAAATTATTTTGTACAAGCATTTCAGCAATATGGGGGAGAGATTTATATCTTTGCACAGGTCTGTTACCTGGAACAACTATAGTTTCTCCACCACGCAACAGAGCGCTTGCCAAAGACAGTAATATTAAAATTGCATATTTTTGCTTTGTTGGATATTTGCTAAAATCAGAGCTATAGTCCATAGAGGCTGAATTGTCAGACCAAAGAATAATGCTTTGGCTTGCCTCCCATTCTGTTTCACGAATAAAAGCACTATCACGTTTTGCTGTTTGCCGCCAGTCAATTAAGCGCGCAGAATCGCCGGCAACATAATTTCTAAATTGCCAAAAACTCTCACCAACGCCGACTCTTCTGCGACCATGAGCCCCTTGCATGATATTCATTGCTACATGCTCAGCCATTACTATCATCTCGGGGAGAGTTTCTATATTTTTTAATTCTTCTTCATTTAGCATATGGCAAATAACATTTTTTAAGTTTTAATATTGTCAATATTTACATCAACTGAGCCATCATAGAATTGTAGCTCTAGACTATCTTTACTATTTAGCTGTTTTACTCTAGTAATAGTTTTACTGTTTTTGTTATCTTTTACCAGAACAAAACCTCTTTTTAGTGTCTTTTTAAATGATAAACTATCTAGCATTGATGATAAATATTTTAAATTCTGTTCTTTTTTATAGATATTTTGCCTAAAGGCTAAAAAATATCTATTTTCTATATCTTTTAATCTTTGAGAGTAATTATCAATTTTTATATTTATATTTTGAGGACGAACTGAAGATTTTAGTCTATCTAAGTCAAATTTTTTGCTATTTATCCAGTTTTTTAAGCTTAAATCTAGCCTAATAGATATTTGGTCTAAACGCTGATTTGCATTTTCTAGTAATCTAAGCGGGTCGCCCAGCCCACGCTTTAGGGATTTTATTTGTTTGTTTAAATTGACTATTTTATTGGTTACGGCTCTGTTGGCGCGCGCAGATAGAGTTGAGATATGTATTTTTATATCTTTTTTAACTGGAACTGCCTTTTCTGCAGCAGCAGTTGGGGTAGGCGCTCTTAAATCTGCGGCATAGTCAATTAAGCTTGTATCAGTTTCATGCCCAATTGCAGATATAATTGGAATTTTACTTTTGCTAACAGCTCTTACCAATTCTTCATCATTAAAGGGCATCAAATCTTCAAATGAACCACCACCACGGGCAATAATAATAACATCAGGCTTTAAATCTTTATTTTTTATATTATTAAAATTTTCAACAGCTAAAATTACCTGTTTTGCGGCACTTTCTCCTTGAACCATAACGGGGTGTAGTAAGATTTTAGTTGGAAATCTATCTGAAATTCTATGCATTATATCACGGATAACCGCCCCAGTCGGAGAAGTAATCACCCCAATAATATTGGGCATTAAGGGAATTGGCTTTTTTTTATCTATAGCAAACAGCCCCTCTGCAAGTAGCTTTTGTTTGCGTTCTTCTAACATTTTTAGTAAAGCACCAACCCCAGCCAGCTCCATTTTTTCAATTATCATTTGATAATTAGAACGCCCAGCGTAAGTTGTTAGGCGACCTGTACATATGACCTCTAACCCTTCTTCTGGTTTAATAGATAAATTAGCCAAGTTACCACGCCAACAAATAATATCAAGCACAGCATTCTTGTCTTTGATAGACGAATACATATGACCAGATTTGGCAATAGTAATGCGTGATAGTTCCCCCTTAACACGGATATTAGAAAAATTTTTTTCAACATAATTTTTTAATTTTTGGCTTATTTCACTAACCGAAAATTCTACTGGCTCTTTTGATTGGGGATTAGTGTTTATATTATCAAATAATGTTTTTTTCACAGATAAAATGCCTCAATATTTAAATTTTAAAAGTGGTAATAGAATAATACATATGCTAAAAAATAAAAGTTAAAAACTAAAAATTAATTTTTTTGGATTATAATCGTCCTTAAGTATGTGAGATAAATTTAAATAAAGGGGTTAGTTAATATGCTGGATTTAACAGCACCTGCTATAAATCAACTAAAGGGTGAAGATGCAAAAGACTTGGTTTCATTTTATATGAATACAGAAGGTCTAGTCAAAGCGCATGAATGGTCTGCGGATAATGCGGCGGAAATAAATATAGCTCCACCACAGCCAAATGCACTTAGTACTTCTGCTCCAACGGCAAATGCTCAAGCATCTGTTGCAACTAAAACTGTAGCTCCTTCACCTGCTATGGGTGGTGGACAAAGAAGAATACCAAAAACAGTTGCTGAGGTTACTCAAAATA
>JALTWL010000183.1 GCA_027047045.1 Micavibrio sp. | reverse complement strand
TTGGGGCAGATATTCGGCATGGGCAGTTAAATTTGCGCGCGATGAGCCTTGTATATACAACACTTTTGTCTTTAGTGCCTCTGCTTGCTATTAGCTTTTCTGTTTTAAAAGCCTTTGGTGTTCACAATCAAATAGAGCCTGTTTTGCTGGGCTTTTTAGAGCCTTTGGGGGAACAAAGATATACAATAATTGAAAATATAGTTGGCTTTGTTGATAATATCAAAGTTGGTATTTTGGGCAGTGTTGGGCTTGGCTTTTTACTATATAGTGTTATTTCGCTTTTACAAAAAATTGAAAGAGGCTTTAATGATATATGGGGAATTGTGCGCTCTCGCGGTATTTTGGCAAAATTTAGCGACTATTTAAGTGTAATTTTAGTTGGTCCAGTTCTAATTGTAATTTCAATTGGTATGACGGCAAGCGCTAGAAATGCAGATATTATTGCTAAAATAACAGGTCACCCATTTGTAGATAGTATTTTTGTACAATTTGATATTTTACTTCCCTATTTGATTTTAACAGCTGCTTTTACCTTTGTTTATATGTTTATTCCAAATACTAAAGTGCGTTTTTTGCCTGCGCTTTTGGGTGGTGGTGTATCGGCGGCGCTTTGGAAAATACTAGGAGCGCTTTTTGCGTCATTTGTAGCAGGAGCAAATAACTATACGGTTATTTATTCCGCCTTTGCGACATTGTTATTTTTTATGATATGGCTTTATCTTGCATGGCTAATTGTTTTAATTGGGGCTAGCATTTCATTTTATGCTCAAAACCCAAGCAACCAAGCGCTTGCAGGCAGGCATTTGGTAATGAGCATTCGTATGCGTGAATGGGCAGCGGTTATGATATGTTCAATTATTGCTGATAGTTTTTATAAGTTAAAAAAACCTTGGAGCGTTGAAAAGCTAGCGGCAAAGCTAAAAATACCCAGCAAATCAGTAGATAGAATTTTAACCGCGCTAGAGGCGCGCTCTGTAGTTAAGCAAACTTGTGAAAATCCACCTTGTTTTATTCCTGCACGTCCCTTTGAAGAAACAAGCTTATGGGATATTATATCAGCCATCAAAGAAGATGGAGAACGCCCTGGTATGGATATGGATTTTATTCAAAAAAATAACAAAATAGAGCAAATTTTTTTAAATGTTGAAAAAGAAGAAAAAAATCAGCTTTCAAAAATCATGTTAAAAGACATTATCGCAGAAGATAAAAATTAAGTTAAGGGAGGCTTTTGAAAAATGTTAAATCGTTTCACCCGTCCTGAAATGGGGCAGATATGGACGACTGAAAACCGCTATCGTACTTGGCTTGAGGTAGAAATACTTGCAACTGAGGCTCAAGAAAAGCTAGGCGTTGTGCCAAAAGGAACTGCAAAAGCAATTAGAGAAAAAGGTAATTTTGACATTGCTAGAATAGATGAAATTGAAAAGACAACTAGGCATGATGTAATTGCTTTTTTAACCAATGTTGCCGAATATGTGGGTGAGCCTGCCCGTTTTTTACATCAAGGTATGACCTCATCTGATATGTTAGATACAAGCTTTGCTATACGACTAAGGCAAGCCGCAGATTTATTGCTGGAAGGCTTAGATGAATTGCTAAAGGCTTTAAAAGAGCGTATTTTAGAAAGCAAAACTATGATATGTATGGGACGTAGCCATGGCGTGCATGCAGAGCCTATGAGTTTTGGGGTAAAGCTTGCTAGTCATTATGCTGCATTTGCAAGGGCTAAAAAAAGGCTGGCATTTGCCAAAGAAGAAATATCGACTTGTGCGATTTCTGGTGCGGTTGGCATGTTTTCAACTATTGACCCTTATGTTGAGCAATATGTCGCTAAAAAATTGGGCTTGAAAATTGAGCCCGTATCAACACAAATTATCCCTCGCGATAGACATGCGGTATTTTTCAATACACTAGGTATTATTGCATGTTCCATTGAAAATATTGCAACTGAATTTAGGCATTTGCAAAGAACAGAGGTCAGAGAAGTAGAAGAATCTTTTGCTAAAGGACAAAAAGGCTCATCTGCTATGCCTCATAAAAAAAATCCAATTTTAGGTGAAAATTTAACTGGACTAGCGCGAATAGTAAAAGGCTATATACAGCCAGCTTTAGATAATGTTGTACAATGGCATGAGCGGGATATATCTCACTCATCAGTGGAGCGAGTAATTGCCCCAGATATGACTATTGCACTTGATTTTGCTATTTATCGCCTAATTGGGGTGGTTAAAAATTTGGTTTTATATCCTGAAAATATGGAGAGGAATTTGAATTTACTACGCGGTTTACCATTTTCTCATGCTGTGTTACTAGAGCTTACTCAAAGAGGGGCAAGCCGTGAAGATGCATATAAAATAGTGCAAAGAAATGCCATGAAAACTTGGGAAGATGATAGCCAGAGTTTTTTTGATTTTCTAAGTGAGGATAAAGACCTACTAAAATATGTTTCTAAGGAAGAATTAGCAGATATATTTGACTTAAAAAAATATACAGCTAATAGCGATACAATCATTAACCGTGTCTTTGACATTTATAAATAAAATTTGGGGGATAGTTTAAATATGTTGCTTTGGCATATATTTCTTTTAGCCATTGTTCAAGGCATAACAGAGTTTTTGCCCATAAGCTCTAGCGCGCATTTGGTGCTTTTCCCAAAAGTAACAGGTGGTGCTGACCAAGGGTTGATTATTGATTTGGCAGTGCATGTTGGCTCACTGCTTGCGGTGATGTTAGTATTTTTCAAAGAAGTTATACTTCTTACAAAAACAACTATCCTATATCCAAAGGCAACAAAGGAAGAACGCAAATTGCTTCAAAATGTGTTAATTGGCTCAATTCCAGTAATTATTGCAGGCGCAATTTTTTATGCTTTACTTCCCGATGGTTTAAGAAATGTGCAATTAATCGCTGCTATGAGTATTATTTTTGGTATCTTGCTATTTTGGGCGGACAGAGTTGGCAAAATAGATAAAAAATGTATGACTATTGGCAAAAAAGACGCATTTTTAATTGGGCTTGCTCATATTATTGCTCTAATCCCTGGGGTTAGTAGGTCTGGAATTACTATGACTATGGCACGGGCGCGGGGCATGACACGGTTTGAGGCGGCAAGATTTTCAATGTTAATTGGTATGCCAGTCATCGCAGGTGCGGGCACAGTTGGGCTTTACGATTTAATCAAAGCTGGCAATATAGAGCTTGGCATTGATGCGCTATTTGCTATGTTTTTTAGCTTTATTGCCTCACTTATATCAATTTTATTGATGTTAAAATGGCTACAAAAATTTAGCTTTACCCCCTTTGTTATATATAGAATATTGCTGGGTATTGCTATTTTTGCCTTTGTTTTATAAAACTTATTTTTGTTCTGCCGTATATTCGCTCTTTTATTATTTCCAAATTATTGCTAAGTGGCTCAGAGCTTTTTTTATCCTCTTCCAAAATAAACAAGCAGTCATCAACAACCATATTATTTTCTATTAAAGAATTTATAGTGCAAATACCTAAATTTTCCCCATAGGGCGGGTCTAAAAATACTAAGCTGTATTTTTTACTTTCAAATTTTACCCTATTTTGTATAGGAAGATTGGCTTTTATAGTCTTACATCTATTATTTACCCCGCAAGCAACTATATTTTTTTTGCATATGGTTAAGGCTTGGGGGGAGTCGTCTATAAAATCAACTTTATTTGCTCCCCTAGATATAGCCTCTAACCCAAGCGCGCCTGTTCCGCAAAAACAGTCAACTACAGCTTGCTCTGCCCAAACTGGAATATTTCCAGATATTTGCATTGATTCAATTATATTGAAGATATTTTCTTTAACCCTATCCGTTGTCGGGCGCGTGTTTTCACCCTCTAATGGTATGATTTTTTT
>JALTWL010000182.1 GCA_027047045.1 Micavibrio sp. | reverse complement strand
CTGCAGGTGCTTGTCAGTTTGTTTAAAATAGATTTAAATAAACACCGGACCGACTCAAAGCCGTACCCCTGCATGTGTTTTCAAGCTGTTGTTTAACGTAAAATATAGCCTTTGTCCACTATAAAAACAACGAATCTATATAAAAATAGTAAAAAAATTATGTATTTTAAAATATTTTGTGAGCGGTTTTACTTATATTACATAGCTCACACCATAAAAAATATTTGCAAATGGAGTAAAATACCTATATAAAGCAATAAGTTAAGAAAAAATTATGGGTAAATTACACATTGCTCTTGACATATTATGAAAATAGAGGTAGTGTTAATATATCGTTAAATATTATTAACATATTGTTAATTTAAATAATAAACGAGTTTTGCGTAAATTGATTGCGCATATGTAAAATTTACAGAGTAAACAAAGTAGGAGATTAAGACTATGTCTGATGATTTTAACTGGGACGATGATGATATGTTCAAAGATGATGATGGCACTTTTAGTGATGCTAGTAGTGATGAACCATCAATAGATGAATTAGAAAAACAAACACCAGAAGAACATGATGAGCGCATAAAACAACGCGAAGAAATACGCTCTAGGATTGGCTGGAAAGTTCCAAATTATAGGGAAATTGTAGCAGAATTAGAAGAAAAAGAAGGCGAACTGCCCAAATTAAAGGAACAATATAGCAAGCTACAATCTGCTGGTACGGAAAAAAGTGATGAGGGAGTTGCGTTAGTTAAAGAAATTAAACATATTGCTAGACTACAGCATCAAGCTAAAACTATGGAGTCTTACATTGACTTTATTTTAGAAGACCCTACTAACTTTGAGCGTATTTTGGATTATGGTTCTGAAGTAACAAAAGAACTTGGTGAGCTATCTGAAAAAATTCTAAAAATACAAGCAGCATCTGACCGTGAATTTAATGTTCTAAAAGGTACAATGGCAGAGGTGAGGTCTGTTATTGAAGATGAAGGTGTGAAAGGTGTTTTAGAATTGGTAAAAGACTCTGCACTAGACCTAGGCAACAAAGCTAAAGATACAGGTAAAGATGTTGCAGGTGTTGGCACAAATCTTGTTAAAAAAAGCTGGAAAGCGCTATTTGGTGGCAAAAAAGCCGAAGATGAAAAGGAAAGAGAAAGAGACATTGAGATGGAAAATGCTCTTTTGAATTCTATTTCAGAAAAACTTAAAATTATTGAAAATGCAGCTAATAATCTTGAAACACTGGAAAGAAATTTAGTTAGTCATGCCAAACAACTAAAATTATTAGGTTCAAAAAGCTTAGAGGCTGTAGATGCGCTTATGCTATATACTGCGGCAGGTGATGAGATTTTACGTATGTATGATGAAGAGTTTCTACCTGAGCTAATTGAAGCAAATAGAAAAGAACAAACAGCTGCTAGCGATAGGCAATTGGCATCTTTTGAAAGTGCAAGATCTGACTTTTTTGATCAAATTATCACTTTGGAAATGGCTATGTATCGCGCCCGTCGTGATGTAATTAAATTGTCTGACCAATTTGAAAATAGCAAAGAACAGATTAAAACTGTAACCAAAATGCGTAAAAATGGTATTGACCAGTGGAAAGTAACATTAGTTGATACCATTATGCAGGGTAAATCTGTACTAATGAATAGAACTTTGTTGGAATATTCTGATATAGGTAAGGATTTAGATGAGCTTTCTATTACCTTGCAAGAAGCTGGCATGAAATCAAGAAAGGCTCTTGATAGCGCAACAGCAAAAGAAATTGATACTTTACTTGAAAACAATAAACGTCTTGCAAAAGTGTTAGAAGAATCGACACAGCAAAAAGTTAACAAAAACCAAAAACAAATTGAAGCTAGAAGAAAACTTGCAGAGGCTGAAGGTGAACTTGCTACTTTAAAAGATAAAAATACAAAAGCTATAGCTGACAGTAGAGCTGCAAATCGTAAAGCTTTAACAAATGACAATGTTGCTGATAAAGGGAATTCTGCAAATGATAATTTGCCTAAAGATGAAAATACAGCTACATCTGACTTGGTTGATAAGGTGCGTCGCAGACGTAAATCAGGACCAAGTAAAAAGTCTTAATTTTTACAATACTCCTCTGTAAATATCAGAGAAAGCCAGTTATTTTTAGCTGGCTTTCTTTTTTCGTAGCTGTTCTAAAGATATTTTGACGGTTTTTATTTTTATACTATTATATATGGAATATTCATTATACTTAAAACTCCACGATACTGGTTTCCATCTCCTGAAAAATATAATTTTACATAATCTTATACACTGAAGAGGCTTAAATCAATAGTTTAAATAACCCCAAGAATAGCTATATATAGCTAATTCCAAATATATTTAGATGTTTTTTTATTTTCCAATCAATTGTATGAAAAATATTTACGATACTTAAAGTTTCCCAATACCAGATTTACCTTAAATGCAATTTTGCATAATACAATGCGCAGGGGAAGGGAATTGCTTAAGACCAATAATAATTTTAAGAATAGCTATAGCTATTCTTAAAGATAGTCCTTAATAGTCAATATATAAAATAATAGTAATTACTTATGGTTAATTTATATAATGTCATCAATAATGACGTGGTAATTTTGAAAACAGCCATAATATAGCTTGTTTAATTTACTAAAACCCAGCTACCATCATCTTGTTTACATGCAATGCCATAAGCTGTTTCTGCCTGCCCATCTACTACGATTGTTTGCTGATATTGTCGGCAATAATCACCGTCTTCTGTACGACCTTCGCGAACAGGAGTAATAGAGCCATGATTACCACTTTCTGGATTTTCCCAGTTAATTGTTTGCCCAATTTCAGCAGAATAGGCTTGTTCCGTTGCTTGTGATGCATATATCATATCTGCCCTATCCAGTGATTTTCCAACCTCACTACCGATAAAAGCACCAAGCAATGTGCCAACACCAGTTGCCCATAGCTGTCCTTTACCGTCCCCAATATTAGAACCAAGAACACCGCCAAGAACAGCGCCTGCAGCTGCCCCACCAGCTTGTTTATTGCCCCAGCCTAAATTCTTCCAATCACTATTGGTACAGCCAGCAGTTGCCAAAGACAAACTAGCCACCATAGATAAAGCTAAAATAGTTTTACGCATTTAATTTCCTCATATATTTTTTTTAAAGACAAAACCACCCATATGGTATTAAACTATGCAATATTTCGCAAGTATAATTCAAAAAATTAGGTGAAATAATGGCTGAAATATTAATTGCAAATGATAAAAATATTAAAATAGCAGCGCAACGATTAAAATCAGGGGAATTAGTTGCTTTTGCAACTGAGAGCGTGTATGGGCTGGGGGCAGATGCAACAAATGATGCGGCTGTAAAAGAGATATTTAAGGTAAAAAATCGCCCAGATTTTAACCCACTAATTTTACATGTAAGCGACCTTGAAATGGCAAGGCAATTTGCAAAGGTAAATTCAAAAGCAAAAGCGCTAGCAGAAAATTTGTGGCCTGCAGCTCTTAGTTTTATTTTACCCCTTAAAGAAAATAGTGAAATTTCCAAATATGTTAGCGGTGGGCTGAAGACCGTTGCTATTCGCGCGCCTGCCCACCCATCAGCGCAAATGCTAATAAAAGAGTTAGATCGCCCAATTGCTGCCCCCAGTGCTAATTTATCAGGTAGTTTAAGTCCAACCACGCCTAAACATGTAAATGACAGTATTGGTGGTAAAATAAATACTATTTTAGCAGGCGGAAAGTCAAAAATAGGTTTGGAATCAACAATAGTTGACCTATCGCAAGATATACCAACTATTCTAAGGGCAGGCTTTATCCTACCAGAAACTATTGCAGATATATTAGATGAAGAAGTAAAACTAGCCATCAATACTGGCAATAATGATGATATTAAATG
>JALTWL010000181.1 GCA_027047045.1 Micavibrio sp. | reverse complement strand
TATTATTTGAAGGACAAGATATATCCGAAATGTTGCCTGAAGAAAGAGCCACGCTTGGAATATTTCTTGCCTTTCAATATCCAGTTGAAATTGCAGGCGTTACAAATGCCACTTTTTTAAGGACAGCACTTAACTCTATCCGCAAAGCGCAAGGAAAAGATGAAGTTGATGCCATTAGCTTTTTAAAATTACAAAAAGAAAAATCCAGTCTTTTAGACGTAACGCCAGAAATGCTAAAACGTGGAGTTAATTTTGGCTTTTCAGGGGGCGAGAAAAAACGCAATGAAGTTCTGCAACTGACAATGTTAGAGCCAAAATTTGCTGTGCTTGATGAAACTGACAGCGGACTTGATATTGATGCGCTGAAAATTGTCGCTAAAGGAGTTAATTCACTTAGAGGACAGGAAAGAAGCTTTCTTGTTATTACCCACTACCAAAGGCTTTTAGATTATATAAAGCCTGATGTTGTGCATGTTTTAGCTGATGGACAGATTAAAAAAACTGGTGGCGCTGAACTTGCGCTAGAGCTAGAAGAAAAAGGCTACATAGAATTTAACGATAATAAAAATGGCAAGGCAGCTTAAAATGACTATAACTGCAATAAATATGATGAGTGATAAATGCGATATTCCACTTTTAGATGGCTGGGATAAAAATATTGCCAATATGCCCCCATATATACAAGCATTAAAAGAAACCGCAAATGAAGCTTTGCTTGCAACTGGTCTTCCAACTACTGGTTGGGAGGATTGGAAATATACAAATATCAGAGAAATTGAAAAACTTAATTTTATTAAAGATAGTATTGTTGAAGAAATAGAGCTACCAATATCAGCTTTTGACAGAATTGAAAATGCTTTGCATATACAGCTAATAAATAGTTATATTTTATACAATCAGGACAATATTCCAAATGGTGTTACTATTAAAAGCCTAGAAGATAGCCTAGAAGATGAGTGGGTAAAAGATGTTCTTAGCAATGTTGGTAATTTCTCTACTATGCCAATGGAGGCTCTAAACACAGCCCATCTTGAATATGGTTTTGTTATACAGGTACAAAAAGACGTACAGGTAGAAAGCCCAATATTGATAAAAGAATATATACAAAATAGCAACAAAGATAGCTATCTTAAAAATATGCCTCGCATATTGATATTATTAGAAGAAGGTGCAGAAGTTACAGTAATAGAAGAAAAAACAGGCTCTGGAAAATATATCAAAAACCAAACTACAAATATAAATTTAAAAGATTATAGCAAATTAAAACATTACACTATACAAAATGATGATAGAAGTAACGGTTATAATTTTAACACTGTGCGTGTTAATTGTTCCACAAATTCTATATATAAAAATATAAATTTAAATGTAGGGGCAAAATTATCACGAAGTGAAATAATTACCGATTTACTTGGCTCTCAAATTGAGTGTATAATAAGGGGTGCTTATTGTTTGGGGGGGCATCAGCACCACTCAACCACAATCAAAACAGCTCATTTCGAGCCTAACTCAACATCAAAGCAAATATATAAAGGAGTTATAGACAATGAGGCTAGTGCAGTTTTCCAAGGGAAAATACACGTACATCGTAATGCAGAAGGGACAGATGGACATCAGCTTAATCATGCGTTATTGCTCTGCGACAAAGCAGAGGTGTACGCAAAACCAGAATTGGAAATTTATGCAGAAGATGTAAAATGCTCACATGGGGCAACTTCTGGTAATATAGATAAAGAGGCTTTATTTTACCTGCAAAGTCGTGGCATTGATAAAAAAATCGCTAAAAGCTTACTAACACAAGGATTTTTAAAGGAAATCTTAGAAGATATTGTCGATTCTAATATTAAGGAAATATTTATAGACCAACTGGAGGAGGTAAAAATATGATGCCTGCCAGTAAAATTGCATCTCCCTATGATGATAAATTAAACCCAGATACAGTAAGAAAAGAATTTCCCATTTTTTATAGTCGTGATTGGGGAAAATATCCTTTGACTTACCTTGATAGCGCCGCTAGCGCCCAAAAACCAAAAATTGTAATAGAAACTGTTCAATCTGCGATGGAAAAACACTATGCCAATATTCACAGAGGAATTTACAAACTAAGCCAAGAAAGTACAACGTCCTATGAAGATGCCAGAAATACTGTTGCTAATTTTCTAAATGCAGGTAGTGAATATACGGCTGTTTTTACAAAAAATGCAACTGAGGCTATCAATCTTGTTGCTAGCAGTTGGGGACGAAATAATTTAAACTCTGGTGATGAAATATTATTAAGTGAGCTTGAACATCACGCAAATATAGTCGCTTGGCACATACTAGCGCAAGAAAAGGGGCTAAAAATTAAATATGTTCCCCTAAAAAAAGAGGCAAAATTTGGACTTGATATAGAAAAATTCCAAGAATTGATAAGCAATAAAACTAAACTAATTGCAATTACCCATATGTCCAATGTTACAGGGGAAATATTACCTGTTCAAAAGATTGTACAAATGGCACGCAATGTTGGGGCAAAAATACTCTTAGACGGCTCACAAGCAGCAGTGCATTTAGATATAAATTTACAAGATTTAAATCCTGATTTTTATGTCATTACAGGACATAAACTATATGGACCAACTGGAATTGGCGCTCTGATTGCTAAAACTGATATTTTAAATTCTATGCCACCATATCAAGGTGGGGGCGATATGATAGAAAATGTTAGCTTTGAAAAAATTACTTACAAGAGCGCTCCTGCAAGATTTGAGGCAGGAACTCCTGCTTTTGTTGAGGCTGCAGGACTGAAAACTGCAATAGACTATATAAATTCTTTCAATAGAGAAACTGTACACGTACACGAAGATAATTTGGCTAATTTTGCAATAGAAGAAATGCAAAAAATTGAAGGAATAACAATATATGGTAAAGAAGTTGAGAATAGTGGTGCAATAATTTCATTTAATATTCAAGGCGTACACCCACATGATGCAGCAACTATATTTGACCAGATGAATATATGTATCAGAGCTGGGCAACATTGTGCTGAGCCTTTTATGTTATCTAGACAAATACCTGCAACAATTAGAGTTTCTTTTGCAATTTACAACACTCTGCAAGATGTAGAAAATTTAATTATTGGACTTAAAAAAATAAAAAAATTACTTGGATAAATTATACATAGGGAAATAAAAAATGATGGGACGAGAAGCAATGGCAAGTGAAGAAATGGTAAAAGATGCTTTAGGCGACGATATGGCAGAAATGGCACGTCCACCCTTTGCCGATGTTCCAAGAGAACATAAATTATGGTCGAAAATAGCCTCCGCCTTACGTGAAGTATACGACCCAGAAATTCCAGTTAATTTATATGAGCTTGGGCTCATATATAAAATTGATATTGATGATGAAAATAACATCTATGTTGAAATGAGCCTTACCGCCCCTGGTTGTCCTGTTGCAGGTGAAATGCCTGGTATGATAGAAAATGCAATTAGAACCGTCAAAGAGCTAGAAAACAAGAATATTACAGTTGAACTTGTATGGGACCCGCCTTGGACACCTGTTATGATGGCAGAAACTGCGAAATTACAACTCAATATGTTTTAAGAGAGAGTATAGCTATGGTAAAACCAATTATAACTTTAACCCCAAAAGCCGTTTTGCGTGTACAAGAAATAGTAAAAAATAAATCAGATGCGATTGGACTTAGGGTAAAAATTGTATCTTCTGGCTGTTCTGGACATTCTTATAAATTTGAAATAGTCAAAGCGGGAGAAGAAGTAAAAACAGATAGCCTAGTTGAACAAGATGAAGTCAAAATTTATATAGAACAAAAATCTTTACTTTATCTACTTGGGGCTGAGATGGATTTTGTTGAAGATAAATTTAAATCTGCCTTTATATTTAACAACCC
>JALTWL010000180.1 GCA_027047045.1 Micavibrio sp. | reverse complement strand
ATATTGGTACTCTAATTGTGCATATAGGTGTTTTATTGCTTATTTTAGGGGGATTTATCACTGCTAAATATAGCAGAGAAGGCAATATGGTACTTGCAGAGGGGGGTAAGAGTAATTACGTGGCAAGCTATCACGATATAGAGCTTGCAATTAGTGATGTAACAGATGGTATAGAAAAAGATGTGGCGGTATTTCCAGATAACTTACTGAAAAAAGGAAATATATTAAAGCCAAAAAATTTACTAATTGAAATTGAAGTTGAAAAATTTTGCCGAAATTGTGCAGTGAGCCTCAAGGAAGATAAATCTCTGCCTATGCCAGAGCGGATAGTTTTACAAGATGCAAAATTAGAAAAAATAGAAGAAGAAAATGTAAGCGGTATTAGATATACACTTAAAAATGCAGGTGAGGGGCAAGATAAAAGCTATATTGCTTTTGAAAATATCCCAGTTAAGTCCAGAGTGAAAATTGCAGATAAAATATATAAAATATCTTTGCGTCATAGCCGTGAATATTTGCCTTTTTCAGTAAAACTATTAGATTTTGAAAAAAAGACACATGCAGCGACCAATATGGCTAAAAGTTATAAGTCAGAAATTTTACTAAAAGATGGCGATTACGAATGGCGGAGCATAATTCAAATGAATGAGCCTCTTAGATATAAAGGTTATACTTTTTATCAATCATCAGTTTTAATTACAGATGGAAAAGAGCTTAGTGTTCTTGCCGTTGTTAGAAATGTTGGCAGGCTATTTCCTTATATATCAAGTATAATTATATGTATTGGTTTACTTATACATTTATTTATTAGACTGCCAAATCTTATGAGGTCTAAAAATTTATCTATCTTTATAATTCTACTTGCCAGTTTTACTCCAACAAATCTTTTGGCTGTTGATAGTTATCAATTTGAATATAGTAATTTTGAAAAAATACCAATTTTACATGAAGGACGAATAAAGCCTTTGGATAGTGTTGCAAGAATTTGGCTCAAAACTTTATATGGAAAAGAAAAGCTTCCAAATATCCATGCAACAGAATGGTTGGCAGAGCTTATTTTAACACCAGAAAAAGCAAAAAAAAGGCAAATATTTAATATTTCTAATCCTGATGTTGTAGAGGCAATAGATATTGAATGGAAATCTAAACATTTATATTCATTTGATGAGCTTTTTCCCGCAATTGCAGCTGAAATGCCAAATATTGTTAAATTATATCAACAAGAGCAAAAAGACTTATCACTTGCACAAAGGCAATTGTTAGAGCTGGTAGCTAAAATGGGGCTATATGTTGATTTAGCGCGTAGTTTTAATTTTGATCCAAAGGAAATGACATCTAGGGATAAAACTGAGCGAAAAATACTAACTCTAGATAACATCTTTAAAACTGGACGCTCGGTTATGTTTAGAGTAATTCCACCGCAATGGACAGATGATGAGAATTGGTATTCACCTTGGGAAATTTTATATGCAGGTAAATCTTCCCCCAAATCTGTTGCATTTGTAAAAAAATGGCACAAAGCTAAAGAGGCATATTCTAAGCAAGATATAGATGATTTTCAAAAAATTAGTCAAGATTTACTAATTCAATCAACAAATATGTCAGTAGCTATAGCGCTCCCTAAAGTTATTAGTTTTGAAGTTTTCTACAATAAGGCTGCATTTTTAAAATATAGTCTTTATTTATATATTTTATCATTTATAGCTATTTTATTTTACTCTATGTCCAAAAGAAAATTTTTATATGCATTAAGTGTTAGCACAGCAACATTAGCTGTTATACTGCATATAATCGCCATTGCTAGTAGAATGTATATAATGGCGCGCCCCCCTGTGAGCACACTTTACGAATCTATTATTTTTGTTGCGATGATAGCAGTTATTTTTGCTCTTTATCTTGAAGGTAAAAATAAAAATGTAATTGGTGTTTTAATGGCATCTATCATTGGCAGTATATTGCAATTTATAGGCATGAAATACGCCTCTGATGGCGATACTATGGGAATGCTTGTTGCAGTTTTAGATACTAATTTTTGGCTGGCAACTCATGTGGTTACAATTACTATTGGTTATGGTTTTTGTGTGCTTGGCAGTGTGCTGGCACATTTTTATTTGTTGCAGAAAATTTTTAAAAGCAACAATAGAGATATTTCAAATCAACTATTTAGAAATATGGTTGCAATTACTTTGCTGGCGCTTTTATTTTCTATTTTGGGCACGATACTTGGTGGAATTTGGGCTGACCAGTCTTGGGGAAGATTTTGGGGGTGGGATCCAAAAGAAAATGGTGCTTTGGTGATTTGTTTGTGGCTTATTTTGCTGTTGCATGGAATTATTGCAAAATTATTATCTACTACATATTTTGCAGTAGGCATGGTGTTGACTAATATTGTACTTGCGCTTGCTTGGTTTGGTGTAAATCTACTTAACGTAGGACTACATTCATATGGATTTACAGGCAATATTGCCAATAATTTAGTTATATTTACAATGGTAGAATTGCTATTTTTAACAACTGTAATGGCAATTTTAAGTAAAAAGAGGAGTAAATAAAATGCTAAAACGTTGTTTTGCAATGATATTGATTTTACTGTTATTTGTGGTGGGAAGTTATTTATATGATAAAAATAATAAGCCAGAGCTTGTAGTTGACAGTAATAAAGATAAAGTCAGTAGCCAAGTTTACGAAACAATAGATGATATTAGTTTTACTCCTTTTGCAGAAGATAAAACATCTTTTATGCTAAGCGATATTAAAGCACCTGTAATTTTCTTGCATTTTTGGGCATCGTGGTGTGCACCTTGTCAGGTAGAAATACCTGATATTTTAAAGCTGGCAGACAGTATGGACGGTAAACTTGCCGTTATTGCAATATCAATAGATGAAGATTTAAAAAAATTAGATAAGTTTATGAAAAGAGTGAAGAAAAAACTAGGCGATGATTTTAATGTTGAGCATGTATATTGGGTAACTGACACAGATAAAAAAATATCATTAGACAAGTTTGGAGTTGTCAGAGTTCCAGAAACTATAGTTGTTAGCAAAGACAGGAAAATGATTAGAAAAATTATTGGTGAGAATGATTGGCTAAGCGATACAACAAAATCTTATATAGATGAGGCTTTGGCAATATCTGCATCTGAGTAACCTTGCACATATAAAATAGATTTTAAATCAGCATATTTAATTTTGTGATAAGTTAAATTTTCGGTTTTATCTGATGCGTGAAATGCTATGCCTAGTCCTGCAATTTTTAACATTTCTATATCATTTGCCCCATCACCAATGGCAACGACTTGTTGCCTAGACAGACCTAGTTTTTTTACTTCTAACTCTAAAATTTCTTTTTTTCTAGTTTCATTGACGATTGGAGGAATTATTTTACCTGTTATTTTATTATCATTTATATCTAATATATTGCTATAACCTTTTAAAAAGCCTATTTTTTTTACAACAAAATTTGCAAATAATTCAAAGCCACCAGAAACTAAAATACAAGTCGCATTATTTGCCCGCATAGTTTGTGACAGCTCATATGCTCCGCTCCTAATTGTAAGCATTTGTCTTACTTCTTCTAATATATCTTTATCTATGCCTTTAAGTAGTGAAATACGCTCTGTCAGTGAAGTATTAAAATCTATTTCACCTGCCATTGCTCTTTTGGTTATATTTGCAACTTGTTCTTTTATACCAATTTTATCTGCTATTTCATCTAAACATTCTTCTTCTATCAATGTTCCGTCCATATCAGCAAGTAAGAGCTTTTTCTTGCGAGATTCATTTTCTGCTTGAAGAATTGTGTCTATTTTCAAATTTAATAAGCTTTCTTGTAATTTTTGAAATTTTGAGCAAATATCATCTGTTTGAAAAAATATATCTAAGGCTTTGCCATCAGAGAGCCAATTTATATCTTC
>JALTWL010000179.1 GCA_027047045.1 Micavibrio sp. | reverse complement strand
CTCCAAAAAGATAAGTAAAAGATTTCAGTCCATAATAAGACCAAGAAATCATAGTAGAAAATGCAAATAAAATAACGGCGACCCCAAGAATATAAGGAAACCAAGAAATACCACTAGCAAATGCGCGCGAGGTCAGCTCCACCCCTTCCATACCATCACTTGTCTGATATGCACCTGTAACAACAATTACCAAGGCTGTCATTGTGCATATTATAATTGTATCAATAAAAGGACCAAGCATTGCAACAATTCCCTGACTTATTGGTGAGTTAGTCTGGGCTGATGCATGCGCGATTGCAGCAGAGCCTATTCCAGCCTCGTTAGAAAAAGCAGCTCTTTTTACCCCTTGCAGTAAAGAAACTAATAAAGCCCCGACAAAACCGCCAGCTGCCGCATCTAGCCCAAAAGCATCTTTGAATATTGTTACAAAGGCTAATGGAATATTGCTTACATTCATAGCTAAAATAACAATCCCCGCAAGCAAATAAAGCCCCGCCATAAATGGCACAAGTTTAGATGTAACTTTTGCAATAGATTTAATGCCGCCAATAATAACTGCCCCCACAGCCAATGCCAAAATAATTCCAAACAACCAACCTTTATCTGCCCAAAAACTAACATCTGAGCCTCCAGTAATTGTTACTAGCTGTTGATAGGCCTGATTTGCTTGAAACATATTGCCACCGCCAATAGCGCCACCAATACAACAAATAGCAAAAAAAACTCCCGTCCATTTACCAAAAATACCCCATTTTTTACCTTTTTCTGCAAACCCATCACGAAGATAATACATAGGGCCTCCAGAAAATATTCCCTCTGATGTTTTATGGCGATATTTTACCCCAAGCGCACATTCTGTGAATTTTGCCGACATACCAAAAAATCCCATAATAATCATCCAAAGCATGGCCCCAGGACCACCAACTGAAATTGCAACCGCAACCCCTGCAATATTGCCAAGCCCAACTGTACCTGAAAGACTAGTCATTAAGGCTTGGAAGCGATTTATTTGTCCTTCACCGTCCTTTTCTTTATCAAATTTGCCACATAAAAGGCCAATTGCATGCGCAAAATATCTAATATTTACAAAGCCAAAATAAAATGTAAGAAAAATAGCCGCCACAACCAGCCAAATAAGAATTAAAGGAATTGATTGCTCATGCTCAGTTCCTGAGAAAATTTTAAAGGAATAAAAAACAATCTCTTGTATCTTTTGAGATATAGGAGCAAATTTCTCATCCAATATTTTATCTATAGATTTTACATCTTTACAAAGAACATCAGTAACAGCCTTATCATCACCAACACAAGCAAATGCAGAACCAATATATAAATTAACTATTAAAATAAAAACTAAAAAAATATAGCGCATGACAATAGAATTTTTCTTTATTAAAATATTAATTAAAATTAAAGAAATACACGACTATTATATTTTTTGCAACTGCAGAATTATAACTTGCAAAATTGGTATTTTTTATAAAAACTATTATTTGGGGATATTTATTTAAATTAACTTTTCTTAAAGGGAGATTACCAAAATGAGATACGAGCTAGTCGGAGGCAATACATTTCCCGTCTTAAAATTTGAACTGAATGAAGGAGAAAGCATTAAAGCAGAATCTGGTGCAATGGTAACCATGTCATCTAATTTAAAGCTAAGCGGTAAAATGGATGGCGGACTTAAACGCTCAATTGGACGACTTTTTACTGGTGAATCTTTCTTTATGCAAACAATTGAAGCTGTTGGTGGTGATGGCTGGACACTAATTGCAACCCCTGCTCCTGGTGGTATTACCGACCTTGAGCTAGATGGCACAAAAGAATGGATAGTACAAAAAAATGGATTTCTTGCTAGCACCTCTGATGTTCATATGTCAGCTAAAGCTCAAAGTATAACTAAGGGGCTTTTTAGCGGTGAAGGCTTCTTTATAATTAAAATTTCTGGCGCGGGACATGCATTTATATCTAGTTATGGCTCAATTTATCCCATAGATATACCAGAAGGTGAAACGATGTTAATAGATAATGGACATCTAGTTGCATGGGAGGCAAATATGCCTTATAAAGTTACTAAAGGGGCAAAATCTTGGTTTTCATCTCTTACATCAGGGGAAGGGTTTGCCTGTAACTTTAAAGGCCCAGGTAGGGTTTATATACAAACCAGAAACCCAAATGATTTTGGCTTTTGGCTTGCCCCATTTATACCAATGCCTAAAAACTAAAATATAGGAAAAAGCAAATGATATGGTCAAATATTAAATATATTTTATTACATTTACGTGTAATTACTTTCATCGCTATATTTATTATTATTGTTTTTAATTTAAATTCTGCTTATAGCCAAAATAAAAATAAAAATAATACTATATCATCTACACCTAAAAGAATTATAAGACCCATGTCACCACTTGATCCAATTACCCTGAATGCTGAGGGCATAAAAATTAGGCTTTGGGGGGTAAAAATGGCTCGCACTATTGAAACACCAATAGAGCTACAAGCCCTTGACTTTATAGAAAAGAAAATTGGCTCTGAGCCTGTTTCATGTAAAATAGAAACTATAAAAAATAAAACTCCCTATGCCCGATGTACTACTCATACCAATGAAGATTTAGCACTTGCCTTACTACAAGCTGGCTATGTTATAACTGATAGATACCAAACATATAATTCTTCTTTTGCATCTTCTTATGATGCTGCACAAAATTTAGCAAAAGAAAAAAGAACAGGTATTTGGAAATTTGCAATAAAAGGTAACACAGAAAATTTAATTCCAGACTGGCTTGCCCCTTATATGCCTAGTTTAGTTCCTCTTAGTCTTGTTTTCGGCCCAATAATAGGTCTAACTTTAATTGCTGCTGCCACCAGACGTGGTTTTAACAAAATTTTAAAGCGTCAACTTATGGAATTTAAAGAGAGTCGTCAAAAAGAAGAAGCTTTATTTAGACGTGAAAAACTTGTTCTTGCCGCCGCACTTGAAGGAGAACTTGAAGAAAATAAAGTAAAATTAGAAGCATTTTTAACAATTTATCAAAATATATTAGATGAATTATCAAATAGCACCATAACACCAAAATATAAAAAAGGTGGTGATTTGCTACATAAACACCCCGCAATGAATAGAACTGTTTTTGAGGGCTCAATCAATAAATTATCTGCGTTAGATATGAACACAGCAAGCAGTTTATCAAAATTATATGCAAATATTTACTCTGAGCCTGAATATGAAACAATTACACCCAATACCCCTTTAGATGATGTAAAAAATAAAATTAAGCAAACAATTAGGCAGGCTCAAGCCCTTATACCACAAATAGATTATGCAATAGAGCAATTAAGAAACACCATGACAGAAGAATTAGGTGTTGATAATAAAGATAAAAAAAATAAGACAAAAACAACACCTCCTGTTGCCGCATAATTATATTTACTGCCAAATTTCTCTAGGAGTTTAAAAAATGAAAATACATGAAGTAAAAGTTTACAAAGAAAAAGACAAACTGCCAAAGCAAAAACAACTGGCATGGAAAATGGCAGAAGTTGCCTCCGATATGGTGGAAATAGACAGCGATATCATTGATATGATAATTAACAGAATTATTGACAATGCCGCCGTTGCGATTGCCTCACTTGAACGCAGAGCCGTAATCACGGCAAGAGGTCAAGCCCTTAATCATTCAAGACAGGGGGGCGCGACTGTTTTTGGTATGAGCAACAGACTAGGTATTAGTGCTGAGTGGGCTGCTTGGGCAAATTGTACTGCCGTTCGAGAGCTTGACTATCACGATACATTCTTAGCAGCTGATTATTCTCACCCAGCAGACAATATCCCTCCTATTTTAGCAGTTGCTCAACAAACCATGCGCAGTGGAGAAGATTTAATAAGAGCAGTTGCAACCGCATATGAATTACATGTTAGCCTTG
>JALTWL010000178.1 GCA_027047045.1 Micavibrio sp. | reverse complement strand
TTTGCAATATCTAATATTTTTTTTGATAACAGTTTTTTTAAACTTTTTTTGTCAATCTCATCTGGCAAATCTTCTTTTGTAAAATTTATATCTTTTACTTCTGTTTTTAGAAATTCTAATAATTTGTCTTTAAGTATATTTTTATTTTTTGGTATTTTAAAAAAATCTGCCTTAGTTTTTATATTTGGGCTATAGCCTGATTTTTGTTTAAATTCTTTGTCTTTAATTTTGTGTATTTCTATTTTTATTTCTTCTTTTGATAATTTGCAGTTAAATTCTATTGGGTTACCACCACATAGCTCAACAATTTTATTCCAATCTTTGTTATATTTTCTTTGGAATTGTCTTAGCATTTTTCTTTTATATTTTTCACATTGAGTACCACTACATTCATATGCATCTTTGCGAATTTTAGTTAAAATTCCTTTTAGTTTTGCCGATGTTGTTCTAATAGAAGCATTGTAATTGCTGGCAACAGTTATATATTTGTTCCAAGCTTTTTCTTTTTCCTTGTCAAATTTATTGAGTAAATAGTCAATATTATCAGGAGGTTTTAAGCTAGCATTATAAAAATTTGATGCCTTTATATATGGCAAGTATAGTTGTTGAATAAATTTTCTTTTATCATTTTCATATTTGATATATGTCAAATTTTTAGCATTATTTAGTTTATCTAAATAATATTGATATGCTACGTCTATTTTGTCTTTGTCTTGTTTTAGGACTTGTTCTAATAAAATATCATTCTTAACTTTATCTATATCATGCACCACAGCGTTATTTGCATTCATTAAAAAAGCACCTAAAACAGCATTTAGGCTTTTTAGTTCTGCATTGCCAAATTTAGCCCTACAGATATTTAAATCTCCTAATTGCATTTTGCATTCTTCCATTTTAGCCCTTGTCATCAAAATATATCTAGCAGCTAGCCTATCTTGCCATGTAGTTGGTGCAATTATATATCTTTCCACCAAAAGTTTTTGCCCAAAAAACATAGCAGGCCATGCCATAATAATGATGCCACTTGCAATAAAGGCTCTATTTTTACCTCCAGAACGTAAAAATAAAAAAATTCCAGGAACAATCATCAATGCCCAGCCCATTTCTGGGTCAAATTTTGTTTCTGTTTTTTCTTTACCTAAAAATATATTAATTAAATTTTCTACAAAAATCATCAAAACTGGAATAGAGCAAAGAATAATCACAAATAAAGCAAGCCCCCAATGTGATGCTTGTCGTAGCCTAAAACCACTCTTTGAAAAAAGTCCCAGCAATAATAGAGTAAAACCATTTGCTGATATAATGCGCCCATAATATTGAATTTCTTCAATTTCTTTAGGAGTAGAAAAACTTGTGCCTGCCACATCTAGCATTAAGCTATTAAAAATAAGTTCTGAATATAAATATAGCAGGCTAAAAATAAATAAGACAAAGCTTATAATATATGGACTATTAAATTGTTTTATATCACTATTTTCTAATGTCATATCAAAATGCTAAGCAAAATAAGCCAACCCGTAATTTGGTTAGATTTAAATATCTTAAGACAACTATTTTGACTATTTATATCTAATTTTTTCACCTGCCAAAATAAATGTAGCGCAGGTAATAATACTAACAATAAGGATAAATCACTTTTTACTAAATAAATACTAATAGTTAACAATAAAATCATTATAAAATAAAATATAACAATCCATATATAGCTATTTTTACCAAGTAAAAGTGCTGTTGATTTTATACCCAATCTATCATCATCTTCTTTATCTTGATGAGCGTAAATAGTATCATAGCCAAGTGTCCAAAATACAGCTGCTAGATATAACAATATTGCGGGTAGTTCTATGTTATTACTAACAGCGCTCCACCCCATTAACACTCCCCAGTTAAACACAACTCCCAGCACTAATTGAGGCCACCAAGTAATACGTTTCATTAGTGGATATACACAAATTGGAATAACACTAATTATACCAAAAACAATAGTTAAAAAATTTAACTGTAATAGCAAAATAAATCCTAATAAAAACTGTAATATAGCAAAAATAATGGCAGCTCTTAGAGTTATACGACCAGAAGCAAGTGGTCTATTTTTTGTTCTTACAACTTTTTTATCAAAATTTCTATCCCAAATATCATTAACTGTACAGCCTGCACCTCTAATTAAAAAAGCACCCAATATAAATATTATAACAATTTGTAATAGCTCAAAATTAACAATGGAATTACCATTTTGTATAGTTGCAAGAAACACTCCCCAAAGAGCTGGCAACAAAACCAGCCATGTGCCAATTGGTCTGTCCCATCTAGCTAAATGAGCATATGGTAAAAGAAATTTGGGCAAATATTTATCTACCAAAGATTTGCCTGACATATCGCTATGTGCTACATATTTAGAGTTATGAGAGACCGTCATTATAAAAATTTAACCCGCATTTATATCAATTCTCAAGATTTAAAGCCTGAGGATACACATAATCTAACTGAAAATCAAATTCATTACTTAAGAAATGTTTTAAGATTAAATATAGGGGATATGATTCGTATATTTAATGGTAATGATGGCGAATGGTTGGCAAAAATAATATCGCTTAGTAAAAAAAATTGCAAAATAGAGCTAGCAAAACAAATTAAAAAGCAATGCTATAGCCCTGATATAGAAATAATATTTTCCCCAGTCAAAAAGCGAAGGCAGGATTTTTTAATTGAAAAAGTAACTGAGCTTGGGGTAAGTAAAATTACCTTAGTGAAAACAAAATATTGCCAAATAAAAAAAGTAAATATAGATAAAATAAAATTACAAATAATAGAGGCCGCAGAACAATCAGAAAGATTAGATATAGCCGAAATAAATGAAGTAAAAAATTTAGATACTCTGCTAACAGCTTGGCAGCGAGATAGAAAATTATTTGTCTGTGCAGAAAAAAATTTTGCTATTCCAATTGCAGATGCCCTAAAAACAGTTACAAAGAATGATAAAATATCTATATTGGTTGGTCCTGAAGGTGGATTTTCTGATATAGAAATTGAAAAACTAGCATCGGCAAAATTTACAACTATGATTGATTTAGGTAAGAATATCTTACGCACAGAAACTGCAGCCATTGTTGCCATTTCTTGTTTTAAGATATTATAAAAGCTATTCTAAAGAAATTTTATATTATAATTCTAATTGAACAAATATAAATTTTCTTTGTCTAGTTTAAACAGGTGAAATACATAACTTTATAATTATATTTTACGATGCCATACAATTTTCTTGCTTTTGTATAGTTTTTATGTTAGATTGCAATTGAATGAATTTGTGCATACTCATCTAATCTTTAGCCATTGAGTATTTCTTGGTTGAAGTGGGTGGTCTTGATGTAAATTATAATTTAGGAGCATATTTTAAAATGGCAACTGACAGAATAGCAAAGGTAAAAAAAACTACGACTGAATTTGTAGCGGGTGATTACGTTGTATATCCTGCACATGGTGTTGGTAAGGTAGAAGGTATTGAAACTCAGGTTATAAGCGGTGTAGAAGTTACTCTTTATAATATAAGTTTTGAACAAGATCGTATGCGTCTTAAACTGCCTGTTAGTAAAATTAAAAATTCTGGACTACGTAAATTATCATCTGGTAATAGACTAAAAGATGCGCTTTCAACATTGCAGGGACGTTCTCGTATAAAGCGCACAATGTGGAGCAGACGCGCCCAAGAATACGAGACCAAAATAAATTCTGGTGATCCAGTTGCAATTGCAGAAGTACTTAGAGATTTACGCCGTGATGAAGAACGTGGTGAACAATCATATAGTGAAAGGCAAATTTATCAAGCTGCCTTAGAGCGTCTAGCACGTGAGGTTGCCGCCATTGAAAATATTGATGAAAAATCTGCGGCAAAAAGATTAGAAGATGTCTTACAAAATGTATCTTAAGTTTTTTTGATATAAATGATAAAATAGGGGCTTGATTGCCTCTATTTTTATTTTATAGATATTTATACTTTAATATCAACAAAACTGCCACGTTTGCTATCTTGACTAGAACTTGTTTTTAATTTGTTATCCACCTTTACAAATTCATTATCTTCTTTTTTACTTAAAAGTTGTTCATTGCTTTTTTGCGTTGATGCAATTGCTGCTTCTCTTGGTTGCACTTGATTAAGTTTAGGTTCTTGCTCGGCCGTGCCAACCTTATTATTCACAGAATTTTGCTGAAAATTACTAAAACTAGTATTTGGCTGATATGAACCAATATTTGCAACCATAAATAATACCCCCTTGAACAATATTAAATCTAACCTATCCTAACAGTCTAACAATAAATAGTAAAAAAAGAATAAAATAACGCTTTTTTAACATAATAATGTTGACAGGATATAATATATATACTAGTATATAGCTGTATATGGAGTTAGTTTAATTATGACACAGGATTTACCACAGGCATATGTAGAAGGACAGATAGCCGATAGCCTAAATGTTGAGGCTCAGGATATCGTTGCCGCTGCTGTCCTTGCGCAAGAAGACAGGCTAACTACTGTTACAAAATTTGGGCTTACCCCAGAAGAAATTACGCACAGCAATAAACAACAAAATCTTGGACAATTTATGCCTAGCAATAATAGTTCAAAATTTACTAATTTATATTCTGTAAATCACAGAACTCGTTCACGTAGCCAGTCTGATAGCCCAACAGCAGAATTACTACAGGAATTACTTGAATTGATAGAAGATATGTCTTATGCAATTACACGTAGAGCAATGCAAAAAAAACTTAAATCTTCTAAATTTGCAAGTAAAACTTCTATCACTTCTAAATTTTTACCTGATAAGAAAAACAAAGCATTTAGAAAAAAACTTGATATAGAAGCAGCAAAATTAAAAGCCTTAAAGACTCTATATGGTGAAATAAAATATGCTTTAAGTAACAAATATACTATATCTGAGGAAAAAATTGAAAGAATCAGACATGGCTTAATAATGATTAGCCCTGATGTACAGCAAAAGCTAAATGTTACATCATCTAAAACTTCTAAATATAAAAGAAATAATGTTAGTAATTATAGCGATATACCATCTATTTAAATATAATATAAATCTTCTATATTTTTTAAATATATAAATATTATTGCCATGCTTTACTTATATAGCTAATTCTTACAAATTGTGTAAAAGCATTTACAGTATTTTCAGCCCCTAGATACTAGAATTTACCCCAAACATAATTTTACACAATCCTGAGTGTGAGGGAGGTCGCTTAAACCAATAATCTAAATAATTTTAAAAATAGCTATAAAAAATTTTAATCAAGCAAATCTGGCATATCTGAAAATATTGAAACAACTCCTATATCAAATAATTGCTCTGCAATTTCTCTATCATTAACCGTAAAGCACATTAGTCTAAAATCAGTATTTAAAAAATCTTGTAAAATATCACTATTTTCTTTTAAGAAATTTATATCAAAATTAAGAGTTGATACCTCCAAATGCTTTGCCTTATCTTGCCAATTTTCCATTGTTTGTGGCTCATCTTTAGATATTAGATAACCTCTAGGATAGCCTGGAGCCATAATCAGAGCCGTTTCAAGACTAACCGCCTGAAAGCTGGAAATTAGCGGTGCAGGCATATCTTCTGGCCAACATGAAGTCAGTAAATCTAATGCAACCTCTGCTGTTTCTTTTTCACGGCCAGCACAGGGTTTAATTTCTAAATTAAGCCCAAGCCCTCTTTCTAAAATAACGTCCAGTGCTTGTTCTAAATGTGGGATACGCTCATCAACAAAACTATCAGAAAAATGAGTGCCAACATCAAGCTCTTTTAACTCTTTCCAAACCATATCTGCCACAGCCCCACTAGCCCCCGACACTCTATCAACATTATCATCATGAAATATTATAGGCTCACCATCTTTTGTTAATTTGACATCAAGCTCCACCCACTCTGCCCCCATATCAGCAGCGGTGTGGATAGATACAAGAGTATTTTCAGGCGCATAAGAGCGAGCACCCCTATGCCCAACAAGTCTGGGCAATCTCAGGGGCTCTAAAGTTTTCTGATTTGGAAAACTAAATATATTATCGGCTTTACTATTTGACATTTATAAATTTTGCCTTTTGGGTTAAGCGTCAGCCGCTTCCTTCGTATCATCACCATCACGTGAAATTTCTTCACCTGTTTCTTGGTCAACAACACGCATAGAAAGCTTGATTCTGCCTCTATTATCAATGCCAATACATTTGACTTTAACTTCTTGGCCTTCTTCTAGAACATCACTAACTTTGCCAATGCGCTTATTAGCAACCTCAGAAATATGAACCAAACCATCAGTATTGCCAAATATATTAACAAAAGCGCCAAAATCAACTATTCTAGCGACTTTACCATTATAAATTTTGCCAACTTCGGCAACAGCAATTATATCTTTAATCCAATCAACTGCTTTTTTACCAGATTCAGCATCAACAGAAGATACACAAACAGTTCCGTCATCATCTATATCAACTTTAGCGCCCGTAGTCTCAACAATCTCACGAATTACAGAGCCACCGCTACCGATAACATCACGAATCTTGTCTTTTGGTATAGTAAAGCTTGTCATTTGTGGAGCAAAATCACTTAGCTCTTCTCTTGCATCGCTCAAAGCCTTATTCATTTCACCCAAAATATGCGCTCTACCATCACATGCTTGAGCAAGTGCTATTTTCATAATTTCTTCTGTAATTGAAGTAATCTTAATATCCATTTGCAGTGAGGTAACCCCTTTTTCTGTTCCAGCAACCTTAAAGTCCATATCGCCCAGATGGTCTTCATCACCTAGAATATCAGTTAAAACTGCAAAATCATTACCTTCTTTGATAAGTCCCATTGCAATACCAGCAATTGGTCTTTTAAGTGGAACACCTGCGTCCATCAAAGCCAAAGATGTACCGCAAACAGTCGCCATAGAAGATGAGCCATTAGACTCAGTTATTTCAGATACTACACGCACAGTATATGGAAATTCCTCCTTGCTTGGCATCAAAGGTCTAACTGCGCGCCATGCAAGTTTACCATGTCCAATTTCACGGCGACCAACAGCACCAATACGACCACATTCACCAACAGAATATGGAGGGAAGTTGTAATGCAAAAGAAAATTTTCTTTATATTCTCCCTCAAGTGCATCAATTATTTGTTCATCTTGGCCAGTCCCCAGAGTTGCCACAACCAAAGCTTGAGTTTCACCACGTGTAAATAAGGCTGAGCCATGCGCTCTTGGTAAAGCTCCAGCCTCTGCCAAAATTGGACGAACAGTTTTTGTATCACGCCCATCAATGCGAGTACCAGTTTTAAGAATTGAGCTACGCACAATATCAGATTCAACTGATTTGCAAACACTCTCAATAGTTGCTTCTTCTATTTCACCCTCAACTACAAATTCTTCAATTGCTTTTGCCCTTACTTCTGCAAGTTTTGCTTGTCTTTCCTGCTTTACAGTCAAAGAGTAAGCTTCTTCAAATTCTGCAGCAAATTTATCCTTAACTTTAGCAATAAGCTCATCTTTAGAAGATGAATTGTCCTCTATATCCCATGGCTCTTTTGCTGCTTTTTCTGCAAGTTTAATTATTGCATCAATCACAGGCTGAAAACCACGCCAACCAAACATAACAGCATCAAGCATAACATCTTCAGGCAGTTCATTTGCTTGTGATTCAACCATAAGCACACCTTCTTTTGTACCTGCAACAATAAGTTCTAAATCACTTTTTTCCATTTCTTCTGCGGTAGGGTTAAGAACAAATTCCCCATCAATACGGCCTACCCTTGCCCCACCAATTGGTCCCATAAATGGCATTCCAGAAATAGTAAGCGCTGCAGACGCTGCAACCATTGCCACAATATCAGGCATATTTACAAAATCATGCGACAAAGTAGTACACATAACTTGCACTTCATTCATAAAGCCTTTTGCAAATAGAGGACGAATTGGTCTATCTATTAGTCTTGACACTAAAGTTGCATGTTCACTTGGGCGTGCCTCACGCTTAAAAAAGCCACCTGGTATTTTACCCGCTGCATAAGATTTCTCTTGATAATGTACAGATAGTGGGAAAAAATCTTGACCAGGAGCAACAGTTTTTGCCCCAACCGCAGTTGCAAGTATCATAGTATCACCATATTTAACAACAACCGCCCCATCTGCCTGACGAGCAATTTTACCCGTTTCAAAAGATAGCTCCCGTCCAGCCCATTCAATTTTTTCTCTGTGTATTTCAAACATATTTCTTCCTTTTCTATTAAAATAAATAACAATAACCACACAAACCTATAGTAAAGCAAGTTTCAGTAGCTTACACATATTAGTGCAGTAATAATAATTTTTACGTGTTGGTTTTTCTAATTATATGAGGGTCTATATCTCAACACACCCTGCAATACCAGCAGAGAAGGTGTCCTGAAATCTAGACCCAAACACGTAAACCACCTGTAACATGGCAGTTTTTTCCCATTTTGTCAATAAAACAAAACCTCTGGCTATAAAATATAGCCAGAGGCATAGAATTACAACGGTAACTAAGAGCTAGAGCCACCACCACCTAATCTGTTTCTAATATAACTGGCACCGCCTCCCAAGACACCTTCAGCAATATTTCTAGTTTTACCACCAATTTGAGCTAACCTATCAGACTGTATATTACTGCTTAATGCTTGAGCAAATTCGCCACCAATTGATTGAATTCCACCGATAATTACATGATCTTCATTGCTAAAGTCCTGTGCCCCCGGAGCATTTAACCAACTAAGTGTAGAGTTGGGTATAATATCCACTAATTTAAAGGACGCATTCACAAGTGCATAGACAACCATAACATAAAAATATGTATTCATAATCTGGTCAACTATACCAAAACTACCTGTTCCCATTGATGTTACTGCTGTGGTAAATGTATCATTTGCATATAGAACCATTGCTTGAAATATTAGCCCCCCCATGACAAAACCAATCACAGTTAAACCAGGACGAAGTAACAAATTAAGCCATGTAATATAAGCAGCTCGCGCCATAGGACCTGCTAAACCATCACCATCTGTTCTAAGATGTGCCAAAGCCACAATTGGCATTGTTGTTACAGCCTCCACCACAGATACTAACCATGCAAGAACAGCAAATGTTACCCTAACCCAAGGAATTAAAGGTACATAATATAGCAATATTATTCCAGGCACCATACCAAACGCCGCAAAAGTACCAAGTAAAGCACCTATAGGACTCGCAAGTATTGCCTCTGCCGCCCCACCAACCCATGGGATAGCCGCAAATAATGCCAAAAGCATCATCATATTATACATAGAAAGTGATTTTTGAAAAATTGCTGAGCCAGTTTGAGCAATTTGAGAAATAGGATGTACATTTTGTCCCCATCCCCCCATATCAACTAATAAAACGCTGTTACCATCTTTCATAATGTTAAACATGCTCTTCATAAATCCACCACTAGTAAATGCTTTTTGTATTTCTGACCATTTTTCATCACTTTGCGCAGTATTCCAAAAACTTGATGCCATTTTCATCATCTGACATATAAAACCTTCTTCAGAAATAAACCAAGTAGGACAAGGATTGGAATCTGCCTCTTTTTTACCACTACTATTATTGCCTGGTGCTTGCGATGATGCGGCGACTCTATTTATTTTTGCAATATTAAAATACCAAGCCCCCATTCCTGCCCAACCATCATCAGTTATGTCATTGATTAAAGAAGCGCCCCCCCCAGAACCATTAACATAATTTCTTAATTGAGCTAAAGAATTACTACCCCCATTACCATAATTAGAAAATTGTAAATATGCTGCATATTTAGCCACAATTCTCTCTCTACAACCTTTAGCTGGTAAAGTTCCTCCCCAACCACCAGTAGTTGGATTACAAGCAGGAAGCGGGGTCTTAAAGCTTGACGGTATAGCCCAAGGAATATTTATAGCTGTCATATTTATATTTGGACAAGTTGTTGAATAACTAGCGGGATTTGCAGGATTTTCTTTCGCCGCAACCGCACAAGCGTAATTTTCAATATCCCCCCTAATCATATTAAAAGCTGCAAATTCTACTGTTCTACGCAGTTTTTTAAAATTGGCAACTGCATCATCTGCTGCTGCATTAGTCAAAAAATCAGCTCTTGGATTTGTAATACTAAATGAACCACATTTTGCATGATCAGATTCTGAGCCATATTTAATAAGAATAGAATCCTTCCCCTTATCAAATTCAGTGCCTATTGCACCGGCTGCCGGAACCTGCCTTATCACATCTGGACCTGTTAAATTTCCACCATTAGAAACCTCAATTCTAATATTTTCTTTTTTCATACAAGTAATGGCATCTATATAAGGCTCAATAATTGCTCTGGCAGCATTATTATCAGTTACAAAACTCGTATCAGGAGGTAATAAATCTGGAGCCGCTGATTGCGTTCCCCCTCCCCCAGATAGTGAACTAGTAATATATGCACGCCACATATTAGACCCTAAGTTAGAACCCATTTCTGCCAATTTCATAACCAAATGCTGCCCAGAGCTAAACCCCCCACCAAGAGGAACAAGTAATCCCAAAGCAAAAACAAAACGAATAGGAGTCCAGACCATATTATGGCGCCCTCCACCAATCTGCCCAGTTCTTGCAGTATCAAAAATAATTGATACAATTGACCAGAAAACTAATATAGCAGCAACAATTAAAACCGCCGCACTATAAGTACCATACATGGCGGCAATACCATTTTGTAATTCTCCACCACGCCCTAAAGCCCCCTGTCTTAACACCTTATCTAAAAGCCCAATTGCCAAATCTCTATTTGGATCAGAACTATCAAAACCAACCATTCCAGCACCAATATTAGGAACAGTATTCATATCAGTGGCAACAGCACCACCACTGCCATCAACTAGCGTAAATAATTGAGCCTCCGCAACTGTTCCTGATATAACATAAAATATTGACACAGCAACAGCGCCAATAAATATTGCAAACATCATAACAATAGAAGAAAACATACCCCACTGATAAAAACCTATATCCTTACGAGTTCTAAGATGAAACCAAGCCTCCCCCATTATAGTAAGAACAGTAATTTTAGAACCATCTGCTGCGGCACCATAGTAACGTGTTGCAGGGTGATTTATTGGAAGCAGTCCCGCTTGCTCTAACATCAAAGCCAGAGTTCTAACAAAAGTTGGTCCTATATGAGAAAAATGTCCAAAGCAACGCCAAAATTGTGGCAATAAAAAGAATGCAAAAACACTCTTAACGCCTGGTCTATTTAATTTAACTCTTGCATTTTTACCCATAGCTAAAACACACCCCTAATTCTAAATTTTAACTTCTAAATCTATTAGTAAAGTTTCTAAATGCACTCCAGCCTCGTCTAGCTGCGCCCCTTGCGGCTCCTGATCCTCGTGCTAATCCTTGAGAAACTTGCATTCCATTTCTACTCAAAGCATTAGCAAATTCATCACCAATGGCATTGAACTGATTTGTAACTGTACTTATCTCACCGCTAAAGTCTTGCGCCCCTGGTCCATTTAGCCAACTAAGTGTAGAGTTAGGTATAATATCTACCAATTTAAATGATGCATTCACAAGCGCATAGACAACCATAACATAAAAATATGTATTCATAATCTGGTCAACTATACCAAAGCTACCTGTTCCCATTGAAGTCATAGCTGTGGTAAATGTATCATTTGTATAAAGAACCATTGCTTGGAATATCAACCCTCCCATAACAAAACCAATAACTGTCAAGGCCGGGCGGAGTAGCAAGTTAAGCCATGCAACATAAGCACCCTGCGCCATCGGCCCCGCAAGCCCATCACCATCTGTTCTAAGATGTGCCAAAGCCACAATTGGCATTGTTGTTACAGCCTCTACAACAGATGCAATCCATGCCAAAACTGCAAAAGTTACTCTAATCCAAGGAATTAAAGGTACATAGTAAAGCAACATAATTCCTGGCAACATACCAAATGATGCAAAAGTACCAAGTAAAGCCCCCATAGGACTTGCAAGTATCGCCTCTGCCGCCCCACCAATAAATGGAATAGCCCCCATCAAAGCAATAAGCATCATTGTATTATACATTGTTAGAGTTTTTTGAAAAATAGCCTCTCCTGTTTGAGCAATTTGAGAAATAGGATGTACATTTTGTCCCCATCCCCCCATATCAACCAACAAAACGCTATCTCCCTGTTTCATAATGTTCAACAAGGCTTTCATAAATCCACCACTAGTGAAAGCTTTTTGTATTTCTGACCAACTTTTCTCACTTTGAGCAGATTGCCACATTCTTTTTGACATTTTAAGAAGTCCACATAGAAAGTCTGATTGCTTAATCAGCCAAGGACAAGTAGCCTCTTTTTTGTCTTTATTATTATCCGTTCCAGCGCTACTATTTCCTTTAGGGTCTTGTGAAGCAGCCGCAGTTCTGTTAATTTTGGCTATATTATAATACCAGCCCCCCATACCTGCCCAGCCATCTGTAGTTATATCATTGATAAGTGTGTCAGAACCAGTACCGGTAACATATGGTCGTAATGTCTGATCTACATTACCACCAGAGCTATAATTACGGCTTTCTATATATCCTGCATATACCTCAACAATCCTTTCCCTACAATCCGTCCCTGGATAAGTTCCATTCCAACCACCACCACCTGCTGTACAATTTGTAAATGTACCACCCAGCCCTGCCGGTATTGCGATATCAGCATTAGATACAGTTATTTGATTACAAGTAAGCGGAGAACCTAAATAATTAGCTGGATTGGCTGCCTGTTCTTTAGCTGCAACAGCACAAGCATATCTATCAACATATGGTCTGATTAAATTAAAAGCATCCAATTCTATCTGTCTTCTTTGACGTTCAAAATTAGCCACTGGTGTATTTTGTCCTACCAAAAAACTAGCCATAGGATTAGAAATGGTAACAGAACCACATTTTGTATGGTTAGCTCTTGAACCATAATTTATGTCGTAACTATCATCTCCACGCCCAAGAGCTAATGTATCTATATTTTCTGTAACTACATCGGGGTGATTCGCATTTATTACTCCCTTAGTAACCATAAGATCTATATTTATTTTTTTCATACATATAACAGCATCTATATAGGGGTTAATAGCAGTTCTCGCAGTATTAACACTAACATTAAAATTACTAGTTGGAAGTAAATCTGGTCCAGCCGCTGCCGAATTAGTAAGGTAAGTAGCCCACATATTGGAACCTAGGTTAGAACCCATCTCTGCTAATTTCATAACCATTATTTGCCCAGCATTAAAACCATTTCCGATTGGAACCAACAGACCCAAAGCAAGTGCAAAACGAATAGGTGTCCAAACCATATTATGACGTCCGCCACCAAATTGCCCAGTCCTAGCAGAATCAAGAACAATTGATACTATTGCCCAAAAAACCAATACAGAGGCAATAATTAAAACAGCTGAGCTGTAAGTACCATACATAAGCCTAATGCCATCTTGCAACGCTCCACCATTATCATTTACAGCTTGCCTTAAAACTTTATTTAAAATACCAATGGCTAGATCTCCATTTGGATCTGTGCTATCAAATCCAGCCATTCCACCGCCACCAGTATAATTAGGAACACTTGCCATACTGGTATCAACACCAGTATTTAACGAGAATAACTGCGCATTCGCAACCGTACCAGATACGACATAAACCAAAGCCATTCCTAAAGAACCAATAAATATAGCAAACATCATGACGATAGAGCTAAACATGCTCCATTGATATACGCCAACATCTTTTCTGGTTCTAAGATGAAACCACGCCTCTCCCATAACTGATTTAACGCTAATTTCCCTACCATCTGGGCTAGTACCATAGTAACGTGTTGCAGGGTGATTTATTGGAAGCAGCCCAGCTTGCTCTAACATCAATGCTAGCGTCCTAACAAAAGTTGGTCCTATGTGGGAAAAATGACCTAAACAACGCCAAAATTGCGGCAAAAGAAAAAATGCAAGAACACCCTTAACTTTTGGTCTGCTAATCCTAACCCTTTCATTACTAGCCATATCTAACAACACCCCTAACTAAAATTTATAAAATTTTGTTTATTTATTAAATACCATCATCAGCCGCACCACATAAAACGAATCCACCTAAACAGCCATACCCCCACTGGCAAGTTAAGCTATATCCTTTTATTTTACCTGTTTTTATGAAATTCGTCAAATTACGCAAATGATTTTAATAAAATTTTATGTAAGCAAATACCTCTAATAGTTTATATTTATTGCTTTTTTTAAGAATGTTTTATATATCTATATTTCTAAAAATAACTATAACTTAACTTAAAAATGAATAACATCACTCTGTAAATCCAAAATTATTTGATAACCTTGACCTTGTTTTATTGGAACAGTATCTTGTTTTATGAGCTTGGCTGGGAAATTTAAGCTTACCTTTATAATCTTATTGTTCCCCACACCATCAACCCTATAAGAAGATATAAGAGGAGAAAATTCAGATTCCCAATATTCTTCACCTTCCCAAATTGCATTTGAAATAATCAAAGCCAACTCTTTGTTTTTGTTAGAAAAACTAGTATCAACATTAACCTTACTAGATATATCTAATACCAATCTTGTTGTATTTATATTTTCTTCAACACGCATACCAGAAATAATTATATTTTTATCTAATTTCTTATTTTTTACCGATGCTATTTTTGAGGTGGATTTTGTATTTGATGGAAGTATATCTGCCCCACTCCATGTCGGTGTAGTCACTTTTAAGTTTTTATTTTCTTCATAAACCACATCTTCTAATTGCTTTACAAGTTTTTTAATATCTTTTTCAATTGCAACCAGCCTAACCACAGATGGTGCCATAACATCAAAATCTTCCTTTATTTTTTGTACAGCATTTTCCAGCCTGTCCACCCTTTCCTCTGTAGTATTCAATTTCTCTGCAAACAGCAAGGTTGTTTTAGGTTTAAAATTAGGATTAAGTTCTTTTAAACTATCTATAGGGGAAGATAGCCCAACAGAAGTTTTAATATTTTTATTATCTGACAATTGATTAGTTTTTTTTATATTCTGCCCAGAAACCATACAACCAGATAAATATATAGATATGCAAAAAACAGCAAATATTTGCATTATATGGCCTGCAAGTATTTTATTACTAAAAATAGCTAAGAAAAACTGCAAGAATTGCATAAAAAAATCCTTATGAACAAATATAGTAAGTATTGCATAATAGTAAATATACAAATACGTTACATTTTACGATATAAAATTACCAATAGCAACAATACAAATACAAATTTTAAAATTTATCATATAGATATAAGCTTAATTATTCTATATCAAAGTTTTTTTCATCAAATATGCTGCCCCTATATTCGCCATCACCTTGATAAACAATGCGTAAAACACCATTATCAATATTATCAACATCTAAGGGTATCTTTATTATACGCCTTGTTAATTCTGGATATAAAGAAACATTATTTAACAACCCTATTTGTTGTTCTTTACCTCTATTTTTAGGTGTCCAAAATACTAAAACCTTACCAAATGCTGTATTGTTACCCACATGTTCTAAATCAACTTTCAAAGATAATTTATTTTTTACATCTTTTTTGGGAGAAATAAATTCTATTTTATTTATAGATGCTGAGGTAGTACCACCATTTCTAAAAATTACAGGTATCGTAAAAGATAGTTGCATATATAGTTTAAATTCTATCCCTTTTTTATCCGTAGCTGATGGCTTGGGTATTTCTGGTAGTTTGCTAAAGCTTAAATGGGCTCTATATTCACCCTCCTCTAAATCTGCTTGTCTTCGCAAGGATAGTCGCACTCTTTGAGTTTCTCCTGGTGCTACAACTACTTGTCTTGGGCTAAATCTTACCATTTCTGTTAATTTCCTAGCCCTTTTAGCAAAATCACTATTATCACTTTGGGGAAGTTCGTCATATTTTCCCTGCTCGTTCATTTTAAATAACTTCCATTCCATACGATAGGTATTGGTTTTGTTTGAAACATTGATAATGGTCACAACCGCAGATCTTGTTCTGTCTTCAAACACCACCCTAAGCGGAGTTACCATTAGGTCGGCTTGCGCTTTTTTAATTTGCCCAAAAAATAAAAATACTGATATAAAAATAAAAACCACTAATGAATAATTCATTATATTCTTTCGCATAATATTGTTACCTCATCTAAAAATTAACTGATACTATTGCATTACCACTATAATTACCATCTGCATATACATTAGATGTACCTGATGTTGTCATTGTTGCCCCAAGCGTAAAAGATGCATTACCAATTGCATCTGTTACAACTGTAGTTGGTAAATGTTTAAAATTTGCTACAGGAAATCCCTCTCCAATACCGCCCCCACCCAAGGTTAAATCATCAGATACCACCGTAATTATCAAAGTAGTAGAGGGCGGAAAACCAGAAACATTAAACGCTGCCTCTCTACCATTAGAAATAATAGCAAATTGTGCATCTGCAATCTGGGAACCATCTGGATTTATAGTTAAATTATATTGAGCGTTATTATTACGCAAAGCAAACGTACCAAAGCTCATAGATTGAGTTTCAGTTATTACAGCATACACAGCAGAGATATTTGCTAATAGCAAAAATATAAAAAATAAAAAACTATATAAATAGCATGGCTTAATCATCATGCTTAAAAAGATAACAACTATTACAATAAAAAAAAACCCTTTTGTAAAATAATATCACAAAAGGGTTTTTTAAAAAATTATGATATATAAGTTAGTAATTTATACTAACAGTATATGCGCCACTATAAAGCCCATCTTCATAAGCATTAGCACTAGCGATGGTATTAAGTGTTGCACCAATATTCACTGTAGCTGTACCTGTACCACTTGTTGTAGGAGCACCACCAACATCATCGGTAAAGTTATTGATAGTAAAAT
>JALTWL010000177.1 GCA_027047045.1 Micavibrio sp. | reverse complement strand
AGTTAGCAAGTTTGATACTATCTGGTGAAATATTTGATGGCTCAGAAGTTAAACTTAGCGTAAAAGACGGCAAGCTTGACTTTAAAATTCAAAAGCCAAAGATAGGCAATGAGGATAGCAAAAAAGTTGCTTGAAAAAACTTAGTGTAATTTAAAACTCCTATACTAGTTTAGTGTAGGAGTTTTTTTTGTTTAAGGATAGAGTAATTTGTTTTTAAAGATTTTTGTCTTACTATAGCTTAATATTTTTAGCAAATATATTTTGCTTTTAATGGCAATTTGCCCAATTGGTGCTAATGCTATTATGTATGCAAATGAGTTTGATTTATATCCAAAGCAAGTAAGTTTAATAGTTTTTGTAAGCACAGTTTTTGCTTTACCTCTGGTTTTATTATTTATTTTGCTTTAGTCTATCTAAGATTATGAATTTAACTTAAAATATACCTAGATGAAAAATAAAAAACACAAAGAAATAGAAATAAACAATATTGATATATTGCGCTTTTTTTATTCATATATAATAAAAACCCCTTATTTTGTTACGGTTGCTATTATATGTGTCATTTTAGGTTCTTTGGCCGATGTATTTATACCATTATTTATGGGAAAAATGATAGATGCTTTGGCGGAAGGGGCGGGGGATATAAATACCCAATTTAATATTGCTCTTTTGGCCCTTGTCGGCTTTATTGGTTTTGGCGTATTACACCGTATTTTTTTCTTTATAAGTGAAACTATATGGATGAAGACAATAAGTGAAAAGATGCAACAGCTTACAATTGATGCCTATAAAAGAGTTTCTCGTTTTAGTACTAATTGGCATATGAGTAGCTTTTCTGGCTCTACTGTTAGAAAAATAACAAGAGCGAAATGGGCTTTTGATGTACTCAATGAGGCTATTTTTACCGGTCTTCTTCCAACCTTATTAGTCTTAATTGGGATTACAATTACTCAATTTATTAAATGGCCAACTATGGGAGGGATTTTTATTGTAGCATTTTCAAGCTATATAGTGCTTAGTATTATACTTGCAACTAAATACGCAGCGCCCGCAAATAAAGCTTTTAATAAAAATGATTCAAAATTTGGTGGCGCGCTTGCAGATGCTATTTCATGTAATGAGGTTGTCAAAGCATTTGGTACAGAAAAAAGAGAAGACAGACGACTTAACAGTAAATTAGATAAATGGTGTGCTTTGTTAAAAAAAGTCTGGCTTAGATTTATTATTGTGGGAACAGCACAAGATTTATATCTATCATTTTTAATAGCAATTATTATAGCAACCGCCCTATTTCAATGGAAAAATGGAATATACACAACAGGTGAGGTAACCTTTGTTATAAGTAGCTGTATGATGATACGTGGATATGTAAGAAATATTGGGGCTACTATTCGTGTAATGCAAAAATCATTAAATGAAATGGAAGATGTTGTTAGGTTTTTTAAAACTCCTATAGAAATATCAGATATAGCAGATGCAAAAGACATTAAGGTAACTAAAGGTAATATAGTATTTGATAAGGTAACTTTTTCATACGCAGGGCAAGATAAAGAAATTTATAAAGATTTTTCTCTAACTATAAAAGCAAAAGAAAAAGTGGCTCTAGTTGGTCATTCAGGCAGTGGAAAAAGTACTTTTGTTAAGCTACTACAAAGATTATATGATTTAGATGGGGGCAGTATTTTTATTGAGGGGCAAAATATCGCAGATGTTACCCAATCAAGCCTTAGACAAGTTCTATCAATAGTACCACAAGACCCATTGTTGTTTCATAGAAGTATTTGGGAAAATATAGCCTATGGTAAAGAAGATGCCTCAATTGATGAGGTAAAAAGAGCGGCTAAACTTGCCTATGCTGATGGATTTATTAAAAATTTACCTATGGGATATGAAAGTTTTGTTGGTGAGAGAGGGGTAAAATTATCTGGTGGGGAAAGACAAAGAATAGCAATCGCAAGAGCTATTCTTGCGGACAAACCAATATTGATTTTAGATGAGGCAACTTCAAGTTTGGATTCTGAATCTGAAATGTTAATACAAAAAGCCATTAAAAAATTAACTAAAAACAGAACAACAATTATGATTGCGCATAGGCTATCTACCATTACACAAGCAGATAGAATACTTGTTTTTGACAAAGGCAATATAATAGAACAAGGCACGCATAGCGAACTAATAAAAAAGAAAAATGGCAGATATAGAAAATTACTTGAAATACAATCTGCGGGCTTTGTAAATAATGGTTTGGTTTAATTTCCGCTTGCAAGAATATCAATCTGTACTTAATATGTGCCATCAAAGAGATTTTTTTAACTTTTAAAGTAAGGGAAACTTAATTTATGACACGTGCATTTATATTTCCAGGACAAGGTAGCCAATTTATTGGTATGGGCAGGGATTTGGCGGAGAATTTTTCTGTTGCTCGCGATGTTTTTGAAGAAGTTGATGAGGCTCTGGAGCAAAATTTAAGTAAGCTTATGTTTTCAGGCGATGAGGCTGAGCTTAATCTTACAGAAAATACTCAACCTGCTTTGATGGCGGTTAGTATGGCGGTTGTTAGAGTTTTAGAAAAAGATATGGGAATAGATTTTTCTGGTACAACGTCTGAGTTAAAATTCGTCGCAGGCCATTCACTTGGGGAATATTCTGCTTTGACAGCTGTTGGCAGTTTTCAGCTGACAGATACAGCAAAATTACTTAAAATACGCGGCAAAGCCATGCAAAAAGCAGTGCCAGTTGGTGTTGGCGCGATGGCCGCTATTTTGGGTATGGATTTTACAGAAGTTACAGAAATTTGTAATTCTATAGACAGTAGCGAGATATGTTCTGCTGCAAATGATAACGCATTTGGGCAAGTCGTTGTTAGTGGACATAAAGCAGCAGTTGAACAAGCAATTGCAATTGCAAAAGAAAAAGGTGTAAAACGGGCGGTGATACTGCCAGTAAGCGCACCATTTCATTGTGCATTGATGGCACCTGCTGCAGATGCGATGCAAGAGGCATTGGATAATGTTGAGATAAAATCTCCAAATGTGCCCTTAGTTGCAAATGTAACAGCCTCTGTTGTTAGTGATACTGAGAAAATTAAGCAACTGCTAGTAGAGCAGGTAACAGGCACAGTTCGATGGCGTGAGAGCGTTCTTTATATGAAAGAAAATGGTGTAAGTGAGTTAATAGAGCTGGGAGCTGGCAAAGTCTTAAGTGGCCTTACTCGCAGAATAGATAGAGAGCTTTCTTCTAAATCTATTGGCACGGTTGAAGCATTGGATAGCTTTGCTGCTAACTTATAAAATAAATAAAAAATTAGGAGTTATAATAATCATGTTTGATTTAACAGGAAAAAAAGCACTAGTTACAGGCGCATCTGGTGGAATTGGTGGCGCGATTGTTAGAAAATTAGCTGAACAAGGGGCAGAAGTTACAATTACTGGCAGAAATGGGGCGGCTTTAGAAAAACTTGCCTCAGAAATAGGTGGTAGCGTTCATATCGTGGTTGGCGCTTTAGACAGCATTGATGCAATTACAGATATTGTCAAGGCTGCCGAAGATAAAATGGGAAATATTGATATTTTGGTCAATAACGCAGGTATGACAAGGGACGGTCTTGCAATTCGTATGAAAGAAGAAGATTGGGATAATGTTATAAATGTTAATTTAAGCTCTAGCTTTAAGCTATCTAAGGCCGTTATGCGCTCTATGATGAAAAAAAAATGGGGCAGAATGATACATATAACCTCAGTTGTTGGAGTAACTGGTAACCCTGGGCAGGCAAACTACGTTGCCTCAAAGGCAGGTATGGTTGGTATGTCAAAAGCACTTGCCGCAGAGCTTGCAAGTCGCAATATAACCTCTAATTGTGTTGCCCCTGGCTTTATTGAAACTGCAATGACTGATGCTTTAACTGATGCTCAAAAAGAGCAGATTTTATCAACAATTCCAATGGGAAAAATGGG
>JALTWL010000176.1 GCA_027047045.1 Micavibrio sp. | reverse complement strand
GCAGCTGATTATTCTCACCCAGCAGACAATATCCCTCCTATTTTAGCAGTTGCTCAACAAACCATGCGCAGTGGAGAAGATTTAATAAGAGCAGTTGCAACCGCATATGAATTACATGTTAGCCTTGTCAAAGCAATATGCTTGCATAAACATAAAATTGACCATATTGCGCATTTGTGCCCCGCGACCGCAGCTGGGATTGGCACATTATTAAAATTAGATACAGAAATAATATACCAATCAATACAGCAAGCCCTGCATGTTAGCTGTACAACTAGACAATCAAGAAAAGGGGCTATTTCAAGCTGGAAAGCCTTCGCACCCGCTCATTCTGGTAAGCTTGCAATTGAGGCTGTTGACAGATGTATGCGAGGCGAAGGTGCACCATCGCCAATTTATGAAGGTGAAGATAGTGTAATTGCTTGGCTGCTTGACGGTCCAGATGCTGTATATCACGTACCACTACCAGAGGCAGGGGAAAGTAAACGGGCAATACTTGAAACTTACACAAAGGAACATTCTGCAGAATATCAAAGCCAAGCCTTAATAGACCTTGCCATTAGAATGGGTAAAAGAATTGAAAATTTTGATGATATTGAAGATATATTGATACATACAAGCCATCATACTCACTATGTTATTGGTACAGGTGCAAATGACCCACAAAAAATGGACCCTAACGCTAGCCGTGAAACTCTAGACCACAGCATAATGTATATATTCGCAGTTGCTCTACAAGATGGTACTTGGCATCATATCAATTCATACACAAAAGAGCGTGCAAATAGAGAAGATACCGTTAGATTATGGCACAAAATTAGAACAGTTGAAGACCCAATTTGGACAAAACGCTATCACAGCCAAGACCCAAGCAAAAAAGCCTTTGGCGGCATGGTGGAAATTACCTTTAAAAATGGGGAAAAAATAATAGATGAACTTGCAATTGCTAATGCCAATCCACTAGGAGCAAAACCATTTGCTAGAGATGATTATATAAATAAATTCCGTATGCTGTCTGAAAATATAATTCCAGAAGATGAACAAAATAGATTTTTAGATTTAGTTCAAAGACTGCCAGAGTTAACCGATGAAGATTTAAGGCAATTAAATATTCAATCACCAGATGAACTACCCCAGTCAAAAAAAGGATTATTTTAAAAATAAAGGATTTCATAGATGTTATTTCAAAACACTCTTCCCGCTGAAAAAAGAAAAGTTTTTAGAAAACAATTAGAAGAGGGCAAAATTATCCGCGCAGTGGGGGCAATGAATCCACTAACCGCAATGATGATTGAAAATAAAGAATTTGAAGCAATCTATATATCGGGGGCAGTTTTATCTGCGGAACTTGGCCTGCCAGATATCGGGCTGACAACGCTTAGCGAAGTTGCAATGCGTGGCCATCAAATAGCACGCGTTAGCAAACTACCCTCAATAATAGATATAGATACAGGTTTTGGTGAACCCATGAGTGTTGCCAGAACAATCCACCATATGGAAGATGCAGGAATTGCTGCTTGCCATATTGAAGACCAGCAAAATCCAAAAAGATGCGGACATCTAGACAATAAAGTAATTGTTACAATAGAAGAAATGGTAAAAAAAATAAAAGCTGCCAAAGAAGCACGCCGTGATGAAAATTTTACGATAATTGCTAGAACAGATGCAAAAAGCGCAGAAGGAATGGAAGGCGCAATCACAAGAGCAAAAGCCTATATAGAGGCTGGTGCTGATATGATATTCCCAGAGGCGCTTTACAATGCTCAAGAATTTTTAGAATTTAGAAAAGCAATATCTGCCCCCCTACTTGCCAATATGACAGAATTTGGTAAGTCAGAACTTTTAAGTGCAAAAGAGTTGCAAGATATAGGCTATAATATGGTCATATATCCAGTTACCACCCTCAGAACAGCAATGAGAGCAATAGAGGAACTACTAGACGAATTAGTAAAAACAGGCACTCAAAAAAATATGTTAGACAAAATGCAACATAGAAAAGATTTATACACACTTCTAAAATATAAAGATTATAATAATTTTGATAAGGATATATTTAATTTTTCTTTAAAATAATAGCATGCAATTAAGTTTAATAGATATAATTCGCAACATAAAAGGCAGGTACGACCTATTTTGTGTCTTGCTCAAATGGGATAGAGTCTATCGCAAAGAAGTCATTATCACCATTATGGCTTTGATGCTTATTACTTACTCAGTAATAGATATGGACTCTATTTATGATTATGTAGCCCTTGCCCTAGAAGTTGGGATATTGATGATGCAATTTGGTAGTGAAATGTCTATTTTACCACGCACCTATCGCCCTAATTATGCTGGAGAAAATTATACATTCCATACATGTACACATATATGGCATAATTTTAGAACCTACCCTATAACAAAAATAAAAGCTCCTCAAAAAGAAGAAGATATAGGTTTTACCAATCCAATAATAGATAGAAATTTTAAAACAGATACCCCCCTTGTAAGTAACAAACTAGATGACAAAATCTACCTAACTAAGGCAATTAAATATAAAGAAAGCTATGGAGAAAACAGTTATATACGTTCCAATTTACAAATACTATATATTGCACTTAGGGTTGGAAATAAACTAACCCATACAACAAATGGCAAAAAACTTGCCCTGCACGGACTAACTAATGCAATTTTAACTAATAAAGCTGTTAATGTTAGAAAATCATATTATTTTGATGCACTGCTCACGGCTGAAGCCTTTAGAAGCAGATTGCTTAGAAAAAATCTTTGCGGCAAGGAAGAAGTATATGTTGACCTAACTTCTTATTTTCCCGTTACATCTAATCTTAGCAGTGCCTTTGCTGGACGCAGGGCAAAAACAGAAGATATGACTTTAAGACTAAAATCAAAATTCTATGAAGAAGTATCAGGACATATTGGCATTACCTCACTAATACTGACTGAAAACAATAAGATAGCCATGTTATATCAAGGTGCAAAAAAAGTAATTGATGCTAAAAAAGTGAGCTTTGGTGGTTCTGGCTCTATGGATTATGATGACATTGTAAATACAAATCACCCAATAGATTTAAGAGATGCTATTAGATACGGTATGACTAGAGAAGTTAGCGAAGAAACCAATATGGAAGATTATTTTGATGATATTTTAAAAAATACCAAAGTAATTGGCTTTTTTAGATGGTTAGATAGATGTGGTAAACCTGAATTTGTTGGTATTACAAAAACAGGCTCAGTTCCTTTTGCTAAAACTAGTAGTGTTGATGGTGATGAAATAACTAAATTTGAAGAAATGCCAATTGAAATCAAAACAATGCAAGATTTTAAAAAAGCTATAAAATATGTAGAGGAAAATAAAATTCCAGTTTCTCTATCCTCACTTATGGCATTGCACAGACTAGCTATTATTGCTGATTACAACAAAAAAACTGCCAATGATAAGCAAAAACAAATATATAAAGATTTAAAAGATTTTATCTTCAAAAAATAAAAAAAGCCCCTCCAATTTATAAAAAAGGAGGAGCTTTCTTAATTTATTTATTTTGTTTACATTTAGCTCTTTTTACTTTTAGCCATTTCCTCTTCTGTTTCCTTTATTATACGCAAGGATTCTTTTACAGCCTCATTTGCTCTTTCTGCCTTTGCAACCAAGATATCCATATTTGCTTTTTCAAAGGCAATTCTTTCTTCTTGCTCTCGTTCTGGAGAAAAGCGAACAAGGAATGATAAGAATGAAGCGGCAACAACAACCATACCAATAATTAAGAAAACATCGTTCCATTCCATAGCTCCCTTAAATAGGAAACCAGCTGCAACAGCACCTGCGTTACCACCAGCACCAACTATACCCGCAACTGCACCTAAGGCTTTTTTATTGATAAAAGGCACAACTGAATATGTTGCTCCTTCTGCCATTTGGGTAAATAATGAGAAAATAATCAAAGTTGGAAGCGCAAGGAACAGCACACTCATTTGACTAAATAACATCAAGGCAAGTCCTTCACCCAAAAGTACAATAAATAGCCAAAATGAACGACCTTTAAGCCCCCATAATGCACCAAAATTATCACCGAATATCCCTCCCAATGTACGGGCAAAAATATTCATCAATCCAAATGAAGCTGCAACAGCGCCTGCTGCCACCATACTTAAGTCAAAATAATCAAAAAAGTAAAGTGCCATCACATTATTAACGGTCAGCTCAATACCAAAACAAGCACCATAAATTAAAAATAATACCCAAACTCTATAATCTTTCATTGCATTAAAATAAGCACCTGTTACTTTTTCTTTTTTTTGCATTTTGCCCTTTGCACGCAGGTCCTTATAGTTACCCTCTGGAGCATCTTGCGTTAAGAAATAATAAGCAAAACCAGTAAAGAAAATTACTATACCAACAACAACCATTGATGCCCGCCAAGCCTCTGCATCAGTAAAACCAAAACCGATAACAAAAGCAGAGAAAATCAACGGCATAGTAAATTGGGTAACACCACCACCAAGATTACCCCAGCCAGCACTAGTTGCATTAGCTGTACCAACAACATTAGGAGCAAACATAACAGATGTATGATATTGAGTAATCACAAAAGATGCCCCTATCATACCAATTAACAATCTAAATATTAAAAAACTCTCAAAACTATTGGCTAAACCAATCCCAGCCACAGGCAAAGCCCCTAAAATCAAAAGCCATGTATATGTCAGACGTGGACCATATCTATCACAAATCCAGCCTATTAAAAATCTAGCAAATATCGTAACTGCAACAGATGCAATTATCGTCCAACCAACTTGCTCTTTTGTTAGGCTAAGTTCTTCTCTGACAACAACCATCAAAGGCGCAATACCAAACCATGCAAAAAAGCATGAGAAAAATGCAAACCATGTCATATGAAATGTTCTAATTTGCACCATTCTAACATTAAAAAAATTCCCCCACAGGGACGTGGCTTTATTTTGAAGTTCCATTGTATTTTCTCCAAATTGTTTTATTAATAAAAATGGAAAGTCCTCTGCTCTCCCTTGACTAAACCGCTATAGCTAAAAGCTACAACAAAGATACAGAATACAAATATAATCTATATCAAGTTCCATCTGCTTGAAACTTATAATATAGATTCAAAATTTTACCTTGACTCAAATCAATTATATTTTAATCGGCTTGACAAATAGCATAACTCATCTAATCTTGAATATAAATTAAGGATTTAGAGATATATGACCACCAAAGAAGTTAACACAAAAACAAAAGACAAAGCTTGGCTTTTAAATAAAAATTGGCAAAATGCAACCATATATTCTACTGGTAAGACCAGCATGTATTTTGCTTGGGGTTTTGCCATTTTTTGGAATTTAATTTCTACACCTTTCTTATTTATGATTGCAAAAGAAATTGTTGAAAAACAAAATTATTTATCACTTTTTGCATTATTTTTTCCATTAGTTGGGGTAGCATTATTGATATGGGCAATTAGGCTAACAATTGCTTGGAGAAAATTTGGTCAATCTCCGTTAACCCTTGACCCATTTCCAGCCAGCATTGGGGGCAATTGTGGTGGTTATATAGATTTAAATATCCCATATTCTGAAAGCAACCAATTCATGATAACAATATCCAATATTTACAGTCGGGTAACTGGTGCAGGTAAAAATCGTTCTCGCAGTGAAAGACTAATATGGCAAGACAAACTAGTGGGATATAAAGAGGCTGGATATAGTGGTACAAGAGTAACATTTAGATTTGATATACCAAGCAATATAGAAGAAATAAAAGAATCTGATGCCGTTCAAAAAGGCAATTATTACATTTGGAGATTAAATTTATTTGCAAAACTAAATGGTATAGACATAAATAGAGATTTTGAAATACCAGTTTATAAAACCGCTGAGCTATCTAAAAATATTTCCAATAGAATGGTGGAGTTATCTAAAAATATCACCGATGAAATTGAAACAGTTGCTGCAAAAAAATTATTAAACTTAACCAATGATAGCTATGGTCCTAAAATATATTTTCCGTTTGGTCGTCATATCAAAACTTCTATAATGGGAATATTGGCGGGGGCGGTATTTGCTGGTGGTGGCTGGTTTTTAATTTTTAAAGAACAGCATCATATATTTGGAGGGATATTTTCCCTTGTTGGTTTTTTGATAATATTTTTATCAATATTTATGTTTGCAAAATCACTAACTGTTAGAAAAAACTATATTGGCGAGATAGTCGCAACTCGTAGATTATTTGGCATTCCTATAAAAAGTAAAAAGGTAAGGATTGATGATATAGTCAAAATGAATAAAATTAGTAATTTTTCTACTGGCAGTGGTAATAAACATACAGAATATTTCAAAATTATAGCTGAAGATAAATTAGGTAATGAGATTTTACTTGGTGAAGATTTTAAAGGTGAAGGTGAGTGCACAGCAGCAATAAAAATCATAAGCGATATTTTTGCAATTAAAATTAAATAAGCTTGCTTTTTTTAGCGAATCTAGCCATATTACGAATTGGAGGGTTAGTTTTGGACAACTGCTCTGTGAACTCGGTCAGGTCTGAAAAGAAGCAGCCGCAGCAGATGTTTGTTGGGTCATTTCTTAACCCTCCGCTTTTATTGTTACTGTTTTAATTATTTTGGTTGATATAGCTATATGACAGCAGGTGAAAAAAATACTCCATATCTTGTACTTGCCCGCAAATATCGTCCTCGCAATTTTTCTGAACTCATTGGACAAAGCGCACTTGTAACCACGCTTAGTAATGCTATTGCTATGAACAGGGTGGCACATGCTTTTATGCTAACTGGTGTTCGGGGGGTTGGAAAAACCACCACTGCTAGAATACTTGCCCTTGCTTTTAATTGTATTGGTGAAGATGGTAAAGGCTCTATGACGGCTGAGCCTTGTGGTAAATGTGAAAATTGTAAGGCCATTATTGAAGGTAGGCATGTAGATGTGCTTGAACTTGACGCTGCCTCTCGCACCAAAGTTGATGATATTCGGGAAATTATAGACTCTGTGCAATATGCCCCAACTTCTGCCCGCTATAAAATATATATAATTGATGAAGTGCATATGCTTTCAAAATCGGCATTTAATGCGCTACTTAAAACTTTGGAAGAGCCACCTGCACATGTAAAATTCGTCTTTGCCACAACTGAGATTAACAAAGTCCCAATTACTATTTTATCTAGATGTCAAAGATTTGACTTGCAAAGAATTGAACAAGAAAAGTTAAGTAAGTATTTTTCTGAACTTATAAAAAAAGAAAAAATAGAGGCTGAGGGTGAAGCAATTGCCATGATTGCGCGGGCAGCTGATGGCTCTGTAAGAGATGGTCTTAGCCTTTTAGACCGCGCGATATCACTTTCTGATGGTTCAATTACCGCAAAACTTGTTGAAGATATGCTTGGGCTTGCCGATAAAAATATTTTATTTGATTTATTTGAGGCTTTGACCTCTGCTAAGGCAGGGCGGGCATTTGAAATTTTAGATAAACTTTATAAATCTGGCGCCGATTCTAAAAATATTATAGATGAATTATTAAATATTACTCATTTAATTACTAAATTTCGGGCAGTTCCTGAAACTCTACAAAATTCTTACCTAACACAAATAGAGCTTGATAGAAGTAAAACTCTGCAAGAGAAATTAGAAATACCCGCTCTTACCCGATTGTGGCAAATACTGCTTAAAGGTTTTGATGAAGTTAGCGCCTCTCACAATCCAAAACAGACTTTAGATATGGTGGTAATAAAAGCTCTCTATGCCGCAGAGCTCCCAGTTCCTCAAGATATAATCAATAAATTAAATTCAGATATTTCTAATATTTCAGATAAGCAAATCGTTAAAAAAAAACTCTAAATAACCTCATTGAGAAAAATAAAAAAACTTTACCGACCAATGATAATGATGATGGTAATGATGACAACTATTTAAAAACACCTAAAAATTTACGCGATTTAGCTGAACTGCTTAAACAAAATGGTGAAATATTACTTTCACAACAAATATATCACTATATGATAGAAGTTGATTTTTCCCCTCAACATATAAAAATATGCCTAAATGACGGGGCTGACATGGAAGCTTCTGCAAAAATTGCCAAAAAATTATTAGAGTTATTTAAACAAAAATGGATTGTTGAGATAATATCAAATAGTAAAAAACCTAAAGATGCGTTCACACTTGCTGAAGAAGATAAACAAAAAGAACAACAACTAAAAACAGAAATTGCACAAAACCCAATCATAGAACAAATATTAGAAAGTTTCCCTGGTGCTAAAGTTGTTGCGATAGAAGATATAAAGTAATATGATAACGACCAGTTTAAATTAACCAACCAATAAAGAGGATAATAAAAAATGACAAATATAGCTCAAATGATGCAAAAAGCCCAAGAAATGAAACAAAAAATGGCAGAAATGCAACAAAAAGTTTTAGAAATGGATATAAAAGGTGAAGCAGGCGCAGGCATGGTAAATGTTGTTATGAACGGCAAGGGAGAGCTCCGCTCAATCAAAATAGAGCCTGGAATTGTAAATCCCGAAGAAGTGGAGCTGTTAGAAGATTTAGTTATGGCGGCTGTAAATGATGGTCGCAAAAAAGCAGAAGAAATTGTTGCCCAAGAAACCGCTAGAATTATGGAAGAAATGGGACTTCCCAGTAATCTAGATATGCCCTTTTAGGTTATACAGCTACAATTAGCATCTAATATGTTAAAGTAACTCTACTGCCCATGTTGTATTTCTTGTTGCCTTTTGTGGTAAGCAGCTAATAGCTTTTTTATATTGTTAGCAACCTTATTGGGATTTGGAATGTCAGGAAGTATATGCCCCTGCCTACTGTTCTTAATTGAAGAAAATTTAGGCTCTGCAACTAATTTTATACTACCCATCTTATATTTTTTTTGTACTTTATTTATACTAACTTCAATATCCGTAATGCCGTGATAAGGTATTTTTAATAATTCACGCACCCAAAAACCTTGTAAAAATTCGACTCTATCAGAATAAAAAGAATATATAATTGTGCGATAATCAAGCCATGTCATAATAAATGGCCCAACAAGCACAACTATAAAAACTAATATTCCTGCTAAAAAGTAAGAAAAAAAACCACCAATGCCTGTTATCCATGCAAAAAATTTGGCCAACTCTGGCAAAATAAATAATGTCACCAAAAAAGCACCAGTTAAACGCACAGGATAAGCATAAGCCACCACTAAAGGATTAAATTTTGATTTAACCCTAAAATATAGCCTATCTTCTATTTTGCAATTTGGCTTTTTGTTATAATCCATAATATTATTTTTTTTCTATTGTTACTTTATCTGATTTTGTATTTTCTATGTGATGTTCGGGCTTTTTTATTATTAGATTTTGTTCCTCATGAACAATATTTGCCTCCTCCCATCTATCCAATATTTTTTGAATTTTTTGCCCAATATGTTTTGACTGTTTTACGTCAGAAAGCTCAATACCTATAAAATTTTTATAACTATCGTAAAGCCGGCTATTAGGGGCATAAATACGGATAGTTTCTAAAGATACAAAATTTTGCATAAAATTTGTATATTGCATCATATCTTCTATATCAGCATATTGTAATCTTCCCTGCCTTTTATTCATCATAGGCTCAGTAAAATAAGAAAATTCTACATAGTTATCAAAAAATTTAAAATAAATATTATTGTAATTTTTTCTTTTAAGTTCATATAAAATAGCAGGAAACCCAATCGCGCATACTATAAAAACAAAGGTAAATATAGTGCCAAAATCAGTTCCAAATCCCAATATTGCAAATATTATAAAAAATAGCATTTCTAGCGCTCCCGCAAGAAAAAAAGCCCCTAAAACACCCGCCATCAATACTTTAAGCGCTATCATTTTGGGGATAAATTCTGGTTTTACTATTAAAATTGGTTTTTTATTCATGTATTGTACAGCCTTTTAACTTAAATATTGATTTTTTTTACAATTACATATATCTTTAATCGCTAAGTTTTTTTTTGTACAGAGTCGTTTTTAAATTTACGCTCTATTTTTACAATATAGCTATATTATAGCAGTTAGTTAAATTAAGAAAGTTCAAAATCATGTTTAATGCCACCACAGATAGTTATTATAGTCGTTTTTTTCAAATGCGCATTGATGATTTACACCGTGAGGGGCGTTACCGAATATTCGCAGATTTAGAAAGGATAGTCGGCAAATACCCAAAAGCTATTTATCGTAGTGATAATGGTAAAGAAAAAGAAGTAACAATTTGGTGTAGTAATGATTATCTTGGCATGGGACATCATCAAAAAGTGATAGATGCTGTTTGTGAGGGGGTAAAAAAATGTGGAGCTGGCGCTGGCGGGACTAGAAATATTTCTGGCACAACTCACTATCATGTAGAGCTTGAAAAAGAGCTTGCCGACCTACATGGCAAAGAGGCAGGACTGCTATTTTCATCTGGTTATGTATCAAATGAATCTGCGCTTAGCACGCTTGCAAAATTACTGCCAGATTGTGTTATTTTCTCAGATGCGATGAATCATGCCTCTATGATAGATGGTATTAGAAAAAGTAAATGTGAAAAATACATCTTCCGCCATAACGATACTAGCCATTTAAGAGAATTATTAAATTCTGTTGAAAGATGCCGACCTAAAATTATTGCTTTTGAATCTGTATATTCTATGGATGGTGATATTGCCCCTATGGAAGAATTTTGCGACATTGCCAAAGAATTTGGCGCTATGACCTACTTGGATGAAGTGCATGCCGTTGGTATGTATGGAAAAAGAGGGGGGGGAATTGCTGAGGAGCTTGGACTAATGGACAAAATAGATGTAATTGAAGGCACACTTGGCAAAGCCTTTGGGCTTATGGGGGGATATATAACAAGTACAAAGGCAATCGTTGATGTTGTACGTTCTTATGCCTCTGGCTTTATATTTACAACAGCTCTGCCACCTTCTGTTTTAAGTGGAGCGCTTGCTAGTGTTAGACATTTAAAATCTTCTAATAAAGAACGCCAAAAACACCAAGAACGAGCAGCCCGCCTAAAAGAAATATTAACTGAACGTGGTATCAATATAATGAAAACTAAAACTCACATAGTACCAGTAATGATAGGTGACCCCAGACTTTGCAAAAAAGCAAGCGACGATTTGCTTGAACATTTTAATATTTATGTGCAGCCAATTAACTATCCAACAGTTCCCAGAGGAACTGAGCGTCTGCGTCTTACCCCATCACCATTTCACAGTGATGAGGATATGTTTGCCCTTGCCGATGCACTGGCGCAAGTACTACCTACAACACAAATGCTAACTGGTACAAAACAAGCCGCTTAGAGTATTTTTAATATAACGTTTGTGGAAAACATATATTTTGTCATATAAATGTTTCCATTGAAAAATTTCTCCAAAATCCATCTAGCCTGTTAATAGAAATCTTAACTATTAACAATATGTGCATTGTCATAAACACCGACAAAGCATATTTTGCAAATTGTTTTAAATTGTTAGATATAGTTTTGACGATAAATTTATTTTTTTCTTCTTCAATAGTGTTTTGAGAAGCCTTAAGTTCTATATATTCTTTTCTTAATATATCTGTAAGAAATTACTGCCCATATAGTTAAAATACTTAGCAATATAGCCAGAAGTAAGTAAAATGAAAACTATATGAATCAACCCGCCTAAATGAATATTTTCCAGCACCATTTATTTTAACTTTTTCAAATATGCGTCTTTCCATTTTAGGATAAATACTAGATTTTGCCTTACTAATAATCTGTCTTAAAATTCCCATTTCATGCAGTTTGACTGGTGCACCATCTGCATAAAAATAATGGTTTAGATAATCAATTAAACTCCAAGCTGTTGTTGCATCAGCAGGTGCTTTAACCAAAACTTGTTTTACATATTCCTTTGTTATTTTTGGATAATAAGGCTCTGCCCAACAACGACAACCATAATCTTCCCTTGGGTGATAGCCTCCTTCTGGCGGACTATCCCAAGCAAAAATTTTACCATTAAATCTTGCATGACGTAAACGAACTTTACCATCGCCACGGGTGCGCCATATGTAATGCGTCGTTGGACGGTTAGAAGATTCTAAATTAGTTTTAATTTCTTCTGTCGCCAAATTAAGAATAAAAGTTAGATTTTTAATTTTGTCTATTATCATATAATACCCTCTATTAACGGCACATCTCAAACCAAATTACATTATTTTTATCTATTTGTTTTTTGGTTAGCTCACTATCTGTATCTGTCATATAAATTGGACTATACAGATTACAAAAATCACCTGCGGGTAAATCTTTTGCGCAGCCTTGCAACATAAGAATTATCATGCCCCAGCCTATCGCGATATTTAACCGCTTTTTTAACTGCTTCATTTATTGCTTCCTCTCTTGTTAGCTGTTTTTTATAGCCCCCTGTGCGATAGATAAAAAAAACTGCCAAAGCCAACAACAAAATGACTAGCAACATCAACACAAGCCACAAAAACATTAGCCTCTATCCTTTGTAAAAGTCGCAACTAGCCCTGCAACTGCCATACCTGTTGTGATAACTGCCTCTTTTTGTTCAGGAGATAAAACAAGCCCAAGCGCCGTTACAAAAGATATTATCCCAAGCCAAGTTGACCTTTCTTTTGCACGTTCTAGAACAAATTTTAGAATTTTTTTAATACTCATTTTTATTTCCTCCTTTTTTAGCTGTTTTAAAAATTATTTATATTACTTACTTATTTCTTTCTTATTTTCTTCATCCCTACTACCTCATTTTCTTTTTTCTACCTTTCCTCTCCCTGTTCCAAATTATGTAAAATATTGAGGCTAATTGCAGCTACTCTGTTTCACCGCTTAATTCTTTAATAATTCCAAGAAATATTTCTGGTGGTTTACATAGCGTTGCTTAAATGGGAGGAGTGGGTTACTTAAATTGCTATTCTAAATAATTTTAAGAATAGCTATATTATTGCCCTTTACATCTATTGTTGTGAAAGATTATTTAATTTCTATCACCTGTAATACTGACTTTCTTATCTAGTTATTTTGCATAATGTCAAATGCGGGAGATAGTAATATTCTTAGTAATTTTGAAAATAGCCGTAATAATTACACTATACTCGCATAGTGTTAAATATAAAATTAGCCCCAAAGTAAGTTTGAATTACTATCCACGCAAAATTTTACTTTCGGGAAATATGGCGTACCACTCTTTTAGATGGTTGTGGAGAAGATACAGATTTCTTTATAGCCGCACGCACAAATGCTTTTTTAACTTCTGGGCAATTATCATAAAGATTGCTAAATTCAGAAGATGTCGCAAATTGTACGATATTATCATTCAGCAAGCTAGATTTTAGCGATTTTACCCTATCCAACGATTTATCAAATTTCTTGGAAAAATTAGATTTCTTCAATGGCGAGAACAAAAATAAGAGCAAAAGCAGTCGCGGGGGCGGGGGTAGCAAAGCTTAAATACTACTGACTAGGGCATGATTTTGTGTCGTTTGAGGCTGGAGAATAGCAGGAGCAATAAAGCTTAAACATTACTGACCATGCCTGTAAGGTTTCCTTGCTGATTTTCTCTGTCTGTTATCATTAGATACTTGTTTTTTGCCAATTTTAAATTTTTTTGCCCTTGCAGTAAAAGCACTAGACATTCTTTTTAATCTTGCCCTTGGGCTATTATCGTGAAGTTTTGACTTAATTAGTTTTTCTATTTTTTTATTGCCTTTTTCTATAGCCAAAGTTAGCGCAGTTTCACCCTGTTCATTTTCCTGAGCAAAATCCTTCATTTTGGCGATTAGCTTTTTGGCAATATCTTCCTTACCCGTCATAATAGCCCACATCAAAGCCGTATTACCACAATCATCTTGTTGTGTGAAATCTTTCATTTTAGTAATTAGTTTTTTAGCAATATCATCACAATTCTTTGAAATTGCCCAAATTAAGGCGGTATCACCATTCTTACTACACTGACTAACATTATTCATTTTTTCAATTAGCTTTTTGGCTATATTATTATGCCCCTCTATTATAGCAAGCATCAAAGCAGTTTCACCATTTGAGTTTTGTTGACTAACATCGTCCATTTTAGTTATCAGCCGCTCTGCTTTTTTAATATTGCCCCTTATGATAGATGCAAATAATTTTTCTGCATCAGTATTATCCTTAAAAAAATCAAACATTTATATCTTTCCAAAATTAAACCTTAAATATAGTCAATCACCCCACAATAGCTATGATTGTAACAGATTTTTAATATATTTACAATCATTGTTTTTATGCTTAAAACTTAATTAACAACATAGACACTCATTTAATATTTATTTAGAAATTATTATATACCAATTGTTTTACTTCATATTTATCAGAGAATTTATTGGTTGCCATAAAATATGCCTGCTTATAAATATTATCGCTATACCAATATTTGCTATATATTGTATTTTTCTTAGGATAGCCGTTTTCATGTACAGTAATTGCCTTTGCAAGCGGAATTAGCTGTTTTGGAACATCAATAATTTCAAATCTTTTTACCTTTAGAATTTTTGCAACATGTGCAGCGTAGCTATCTGTTGCATTTTCATGTGGGGGTGCCCAACGATTAACTATGCTTTGCACTGTATCTAATCCATATTTACTGTAATAAGTAAGCAATATCTTCATAAGCGCCCGAAGTCCATATACAGGATTTTCAAATTCAACAAAATTTGGGTCAAAGCCTGTTTTTTTCATTCCTTGCCAATTATTGTTACCTATTCTAATATTACCGGGATTATTGTTACGGATACCTCGCGGTAAAATATATTGCATATCTTCCTCCTAAAAATTTACATGATTTTGATTGAGTTATTAGTTATAAGCATTTCTAAAACTGCCCAAATACTTACCTTTACTTTTTTGGGCTATGTAAAATTTAAGCGCGACTTGCTCGCCCCTCCCCGCTTATAGCTACACAAAATTAATTTTACATAACCTTGCAAAATATAAAAACAGTTAGTTTGCATATAATGATTTTTTATAAATATCTAGAAAATTATTTTTCGTGTAATTTTCTATCTATCTGACTGACTTTGGTATCAATGTGTCGGAGCTGATAGCTTGCCTCTTTTAGTACGTCTAGAGATAGTTGTTGTACGCGTACTTGCTCTTTTATGCTTTCATCTAATCTTGATATTGATTTTTCTAGAGATTTTAGCACGTACCATTCTTCAATATTGTCAGAGGCAACTCTTGCGTACCAATCATACATATCTTCTATTTTTTGCTGAGTTTTTTGTATATCTATATCAGATGTATTTCTTTTATTTTTTAAAAATGTAAAAACTTCTCGCAAAATTAAAAGTGCAATTGTTGCCCCCAGCCCCAATTCTAACATATCAAAACTAAGCATGATATATTTCCTTTAAGATGGTTTTTTAGCTCTTACAGCTTTTTTCTGATTGTACAAATCAACTATATAAGAGCTAAAGTTGTTTGTTCCAACAGCGTCTATTACATCTTCTAATGAGCGGGGCATTTTAATGTCAAATGCAGATAAATCATCAAGCCACTGCTTAAATGGTTTATATTCATCAATTATTGTTTGTAATTCTACATCTGTTGGAACATCACCCCAAGCAGACGGATATTCTACAATTTTACCGTCAATTATAGTTAAACCTTCCGCATGTCCAAATTTGTGTATTAAAGCCTCTACTAACATTTTAAACCTCAATTTCCGTTACTGTTAAATACGCGTTCATAGAACCACCAAGATACCTAGTACCACCAATACCATTAATGGTGACAGTTCCAGATGATGTACTACCTATACGTAGTTTAAATGTAGTTGTAATTGTTGTATTACTGTCAACGACAAAATCATTTGATATATTGAATACGCTATTACCATTATATTCAGCTATTGAATGTATTGCATTGGCTGTACTATCTCTAAATAAAGCACAAACTATCGAAGCATTAACAGAATTGTGACAATTTAATCCAAAAGATATATATAGCTTTGATGTTGAAGATTGAGGAGTATAACTAACTGTCATAACCTCCCCGCCTTCCGTTTGTTGTGGTATTGTATCATCTATCGGGATTGTATTAGTCGTTGTAAAAACGGTATTCATAAACGCATATGCTTGCCCTAAAACCTTACCGCCTATGCTTGCTCCTGCAAGTGTTGCAGGCGTAACAGCCCTTGTCGTATCTGTTCCAGCGTCAACTTCTGCTTGGGTTGCAAGCTCAATTATACCCTCAGCGGTTGTGCTTGCAGCACCAACAACAGAACCTGCAACATATGGTGCAAAATTATTCGTTGTTGCGTTAAACTCACCAAGAATAATCCAGTCAGTGCCGTCATATAATTTCATTAACCATGGAGTTATACTATCATCTAACCATAAAGTTCCAGCTTCTGCGTAACTAGGTGCATTTGCCCCCTTATGGTGGTTTAGCAATGCGCGCTTACCGTCATTGTCTTCTGTTCTATATTGTAGGCCACTTCTATCAGCCCCAATAATTGGATTTGCTTGAGTCATTTTACTTTAACCTCCTTTATTTTGATAATTTGATTGACATAGTATTTTGATTTGTGTTATCCTTCTTCATTATGAAAAAGGGTAAAGAATTACAAACTGTATCTCAGCGAAATTTTGATATCTCTCAATTGAGTGATGAAGATAAAGCTTGGTTTGATGAAATAAGTAAAAAAAGCTATAAAAAACAAATCAATGCTATGAAACAAGCCATTGCTGATGGTAACATTGATAGGATGAAAGCCTTACTTTCTATTCCGTTACAAAAAAAATTCTTCAAAAAAACTGGTATTGATTTTGACAAACACAAAGAAGATTTTTTCATCTATGCAATAAAACATAATCAGCTTGCAGCTATGAAAACCATTGTAAAACACAATAATGGTGAAGCAAGTTCAATGATAGACAATAACTATTATGGCTCTATAAGTCATACGATTTGGTATGATAAACAATATGCTAGAGCTGATGTTGTAGAGTTTTTAATAAAAAATGGTGCTGACCCTTTCAAAAATGATCTTTACACCGTGAAAGAATTTATTCTAGGTAACAATATTGAATGTACAAAAGTTATGCTTGACA
>JALTWL010000175.1 GCA_027047045.1 Micavibrio sp. | reverse complement strand
GCTGATTGGACAGAATATGAATTCCAGTCAACCGAAATAAGAGCTGTTCCCAACTGTACAGTTAGACATTCCGCATATATCGGCAAGGGCGTTGTTTTGATGCCTTCTTTTGTAAATATTGGCGCATATGTTGGAGATGGTACTATGGTTGATACTTGGGCAACTATTGGAAGTTGCGCTCAAATTGGCAAAAACTGCCATATATCTGGTGGAGTTGGCATTGGCGGCGTTTTAGAGCCTCTACAAGCAAATCCCGTTATAATTGAAGATAATTGTTTTATTGGAGCGCGCTCAGAAATTGCGGAGGGCGTAATTGTCGGTACAGGAAGCGTGATTTCTATGGGGGTATTTATTGGAGCATCTACCAAGATTATAAATAGAAATACGGGAGAGATGTTTCAAGGTAAAGTCCCCCCCTACTCTGTTGTTGTACCTGGCAGTATTGAAGGAAAAACACTTCCAGATGGAAGTAAGGGACCCAATCTCTACTGCGCCGTAATTGTAAAGATAGTTGATGAAAAAACCAGAGCAAAGACTTCAATAAATGACCTCCTTAGACCTTAAAAATACTGCCGATATTTTAAGCAGGCTTATTCAATGCAAAAGCGTTACACCAAATGAGGGTGGCGCAATTACCATGGTTGAGCAAATATTAAATGATATTGGATTTAAATGTTACCGCCTAAAATTTGCCAATATCGATAATCTATATGCAGAATTTGGAAAATGTGAACCGCATTTTTGTTTTGCTGGTCACACAGATGTAGTACCTGCTGGCGATGAAGATAATTGGAAGTATCCACCTTTTGCTGGTATCATTAAAGACAATTTTGTTCACGGACGTGGCGCTGTTGATATGAAGGGTGGGATTGCCGCATTTATTACAGCTGTGCATTGTTTTTTAGAGAAAAATTCAAATTTTAACGGCAAAATTAGTTTTCTTATCACGGGCGATGAAGAAGGCATGGCAATAAATGGTACAAAAAAACTTTTAGAATGGATGGATAAAAATGGTAAAATTCCTAACCACTGCCTTGTCGGTGAGCCCACCAATCCAGAAACACTTGGAACTATGATGAAAGTAGGAAGACGTGGTGGTTTAAGTGGCAGTATAGAAGTTTTTGGAACTCAAGGACATGTTGCATATCCAGAATTTGCCAAAAATCCTATACCAAAATTGTTAAAAATACTAAATCTCTTAGAAAATATAAGATTAGATAATGGTAGTCAAAATTTCCAACCTTCAAATTTAGAAATAACCAGCATAGATGTCGGCAATAATGCAACTAATATTATACCGGCAACCGCAACAGCTATGTTTAACATAAGATTTAATGACAAACATACAGGTAACAGTTTAATCAAATTACTAAATAACCATATATCATCACTAAATATCAAAAAAGATGAATATAAAATAACCTATCATATAAGCGGTGATAGCTTTGTTACAAAAGATAAAAAACTTAGCCTCTTAATTACAAATGCATGTAAGAAAGTAATAAATACTGAGCCACATAAAAGCACAACTGGTGGCACTTCTGATGCAAGATTTATAACAAATTATTGCCCAGTTATAGAATTTGGCGGTGTTGGCAAAACTATGCATAAAGTTAATGAAAAAGCCCATATTGAAGATTTAAAAAATCTCTCTTTAATATATGAAAATATACTTGAACTATATTTCACTTAAATGAAGATAAATATATTTTCAAAGCATCATATTTAATTTCATTATTGGTTTGACATATAAAAAAGATAGCTGTATAATCAACTGTAGTATTTGGAGCTTTTTTAAATTATGACAAAACCATCTAGTAGATATGCTAAGGTTATAACAAGCAAACAGCAAATAATTGACTGGTTCAAGCAGGGTTGTACAAAAAAAGAAGAACTGTTAATTGGAGCTGAAAATGAGAAATTTATCTTTTACAAAGATGATTTTTCTGCTGTTCCATATCATGGCAGTAAGGGACGCGCAGGCATTAAAGATATCTTGGAATATTTGCAAGCAAAATTTAACTGGTATGGTAAGTATGAAAATGGCAATTTAATTAGGCTTGAAAAAAACGGTGCTAGCATAACTTTAGAGCCTGGCGGGCAAATTGAACTTTCTGGTACTACATTTAAAAATCTACATGATATTGACCACGAAACCAAAGAGCATTTTTCTCAATTACTAGAAGCATGTAGTAAGTTTGAAATGGGCGCTCTGGGCTTAGGTTACCACCCAACACAAACTTTAGAAGATTCTCCTTTAATGCCTATTTCCAGACATAAAGCATTTTATAAATTTTTCCAAGAGCATAAATATATAAAAGCCCTAAATGTTATGGTTTCTACCAGCAGCACTCAGGTTAATCTAGGATATACAAGCGAAGAAGATATGGTAAAAAAACTGCGTGTATCTTTGGCACTTCAACCTATTGCTATTGCAATATTTGCTAACTCTCCTTTTTGCAAAGGAGAGCTATCAAAAGCTAAAAGCCATCGTAGCCATGTAACTAAAAATGCTGCTAATGGTAGATATGGTTTTATGTTACCCGTTGCATTTGATGAAGATTTTGGTTTTGAAAAATATACAGACTTTATTTTAAACACATCTGTCATTGGTTTTTATGAAGGAGAAAATTTTATTCCCCTTAGCACCGAAGATGTTCCCTTTGACGAATGTGTAGAAAAACATACAATAAATTCTAATAAACACACTCCAATTACTATGAATGACTGGTTTAATCATATAAATACTATCTGGCCAGAAGTTCGCATGCGTCAATGGTTAGAAATGCGTGGCGCTGATGTTACATCTTCAATAGATACAATAAATGCTTTACCTGCTTTTTGGGTTGGAATTTTATATGATGATGAGGCACTAGACAAAGCATATGATATGATAAAAAACTGGACAAATGAAGATAGAGAATATCTAAGGGCGCAAGCCCCAATTAACGGCTTACAAACAGAATTTATGGGAACAACGCTACAAGAAATTGCTAAAAATGCTCTTGCCCTATCTGAACTTGGCTTGCAAAATCGCAATATAAAAGATAAAAATGGCATGAATGAAAGCAAATATTTAGAGCCTATAAAAGATATAGTAAACAGTGGCTTAACGCAGGCAGATAAACTAAAACATCAATACAAAACCAAATGGCGGGGGGATATTTCCCGCATCTTTACAGATATTTCTTATGGAAGTATGAATTCTCACCTACTGGAAAGAAAAAAACCAGCGAACCAAAATGCTCTCAATAAAAAAACACCTAATTTTAATAAGTACCGTAAATAGGTTTTGATTTTACCGTTATTTCAAAATATAATTTCTAATATTGGCAACTTATATATTAAGGTATGTGAATAATTATGGACTCTAGCAACAATATATCAAAAGATGAATTCAACAGTGATAATATATTAACTTGTGTTGCATGCCTTAGACCATTTGAAGATTTCTATTATTTAGGTGAAAAATATAGTTTTGATTTAATTGGCTGCAACAATTGTGGAACTGTTATGATTGATCCAATGCCCACTCAAGAGTTACTGGATAAATATTACACAGAATATAAAGGCTCTACTGACTATACACCTAAACGTATAAAAAAAATTAAACGTGCAAAAAAACGTATAGAGAAACTAATAAAATATGCAAAAGGAAAAAAATTTTTAGATATTGGTTGCAATCATGGATTTGCTGTTGCCGCCGCCCAAGAATTAGGGCTAGATGCCAAGGGCATTGACGTGGATGAAAACTCCCTTAAATACGCAAAGGAAAAATTTGGTGCAGATAATTTTGAAAAAATAAAATTGGAAGATTACGTTAAAAATACTAAAGAAAAATTTGATATAATCTATTGCAGCGAAGTAATTGAACATCTGTTAGATCCAGAAGAATTTATAAAAAATATAAAAAAAATATTGGCTCCAAAGGGAATTTTATATATTACAACGCCTGATGGTAATCATTTTATGATACCTAGCAGATTTACAA
>JALTWL010000174.1 GCA_027047045.1 Micavibrio sp. | reverse complement strand
CCAATAATTACAATCGGTACTACTCTAAAAAATAACCCAAGCTCACCCAAACTATCTGCGATATAAATATCGTCATCTTCTTTTGGAATATCACCGCTTGAGCGAAGACCATATTTTAAACCTTCACGCTTGCATATCTCAACAATCTCATCTGCTCTTTCTGGGTGTCTTGGGGCAATTATCACAATGCTTGTTGGAAGTGTATGTTTTAGCCTTTTATGTACGCGTACAGCAAGTTCTTCTTCTCCTGTATGAGTACTTGCAAAAAGACAAACAGGACGTTCTTTTAAGGCCTCCAACATTATATTTAAATCTTCTTCACAGCAAGTAAGGGGCTCAGATGCATATTTTAAATTACCAATAGAAATAACATTTTGTCCACCAAGCGCTCTGAATCTTTCTGCTTCATTACTATTTTGAACAAGACAAATTTGAAAGGAATTTAAAATTTTCTTGGCAAAAGAGCCTAGCTTCTTCCAATTAGCAAAGGATTTTTCTGACATTCTGCCATTTATAATGACAGATGGGACTTTATTTTTTTGTATTTCCATGAGCAAATTGGGCCAAAGCTCAGATTCTGCCCAAAGTACCATATCGGGCTGCCAATGCTCCATAAATTTTTTAACCGCCCTTGGTGTGTCAACTGGTATATATTGGTGAAAAACCCCTGTTGGCAATTTTTCTGCCATAAGTTTTGCAGATGTTACCGTTCCCGATGTAACAAGTATTGTTACATTTGGAAATAGCTCTTTTATTTTATCAATTAAAATAAGCAGTGATAAAACCTCACCAACACTTGCGCCATGTAACCATATGAGCTTACCCTCAGGCCTTTCAATACCAGCCCTGCCTAGCCTCTCCCCCATACGCTCCAAATCTTCCTTGCCATCTCTTGCCCGCCTATTTAAATAAAAAGGCAGTAAGGGAGAGAGCGCATATGTAAGTAATCTATAAAATCCATACATTATTTATTTAGCCACCACTTCCTTAAATTTTATATCATCACCTGCAAAAAATGCTGCATTTATCAGCTCTTTCGTATAGTCAGTTTTAGGCGCGCTGAATATTTGCTCAGCACTGCCATATTCCACAGTTTTTCCCCTTTGCATTACAAGTACATTATGCGACATGGCTCTGACCACCCTTAAATCATGGCTGATAAATATATATGAAAGATTATGTTTTGCCTGCAGCTCTCGCAACAGACCAATTATTTGTGCTTGTACCGATACATCTAAGGCAGAAGTTGGCTCGTCAAGTATAACCAATTTGGGTTTTAGTATCATCGCCCGCGCAATTGCAATTCTTTGTCTTTGCCCACCTGAAAATTCATGCGGATATCTAAATCTAGTTTCTGGCTCAAGCCCAACTTCTTTTAAAATGTCAACTACCATTTCATCACGCTTTGAGGAGTTCAAATCCTTTTGATGTATTTTTAGCCCTTCTTCTATTATCTGCCTAACTGACATACGAGGCGACAAAGCACCATACGGGTCTTGAAATACTAGCTGCATCTTTGCCCTTAGCGGTCTTAGCTCTTTGCTATTTAAAAAGCTAATGTCTTTGTTTTCAAATTTTATTGTGCCGCTTGCTTTGAGTAATTTTAAAATCGCAAATCCAAGTGTCGTTTTACCAGAGCCTGACTCACCAACTACGCCTAAGGTCTGCCCCTCTTTAAGCTCTAAATCTATATTGTCAACTGCTCTTACATAATCAACAGTTCTTCTAAGCAACCCCGCCCTTATTGGAAAATAAACTTTCATATTTTCACATTTAATTATTGTTGGCGCATTGCTTTTAGGTGGCTTTGGTGAGCCTTTTGGCTCGGCTGAGATTAGCGCCTTTGTATATTTATGCTTGGGATTGGTAAATAATTCTTTTGTACTTGCCTGCTCAACTATTTCTCCCCGTCGCATTACGCATACATGGTCTGCCATTTTTTTTACCACATTTAAATCGTGAGTAATTAGCAAAATTGCCATTCCCAATTTTTTTTGTAAATTTTCCAAAAGCTCTAAAATTTGTAGCTGTACTGTCACATCAAGTGCGGTTGTTGGCTCATCTGCAATTAGAATATCTGGCTCATTGGCAAGCGCCATTGCAATCATTACCCTTTGTCTTTGCCCGCCTGAAAGCTCATGCGGATAGGCTTTTAACCTGTCTTTTAACATTGAAAGCCCAACCATATCTAAAAGCTCTAAGACCCTTTTTCTTGCCTCTATTTCTGATATTTTTTTATGTAGGAAAAGTGGCTCAGCAATTTGTTTTTCTATTGTGTGCAAAGGATTGAGAGCTGTCATTGGCTCTTGAAAAATCATAGATATTTTGTTGCCCCTTACCTCTCTTAATTTTGCTTTTGACATTTTTCTTATATTTTGTTTTTCAAATACTATCTCACCTGACGGATGATATGCAGTTGGATATGGCAAAAGCTGTAAAACAGAAAGAGCCGTTACAGACTTTCCAGAGCCAGACTCACCAACAAGCGCAGTTGTTTTGCCTGCCTCTAGCTTAAAGCTGATAGTTCTCACCGCCTCAACATCTTGTAACTGGTTAGGTATCCTAAAATTAACCGATAAATCTCTTATATCTAAAATAGCCATATTTTAATTTAACCTTTGCTATCTTCTTTTATTATAACTGCGTCTTCTGCTGTTTGTTTTACAAATAATTTTCTAGGGTCAAACGCATCACGCACAGCTTCCCCCACAAATGTAAGCAAGCTTAACATGACAGCCAAAGATAAAAAAGCAGTTATTCCAAGCCACGGCGCTTGCAAATTATTTTTACCCTGCGCCAAAAGCTCCCCTAAAGATGGTGAGCCTGGGGGCAGTCCAAAACCAAGAAAATCAAGACTGGTTAAAACAGTAATTGCCCCCGTTAAAACAAACGGCATTAAGCTAAGTGTTGCCACCATCGCATTGGGCATTGCATGTTTAAACATTATAACGGGTGTTGACACACCAAGTGCCTTAGCTGCCTTTATATAATCTAAATTTCTTGTCCTTAAAAACTCAGCTCTCACCACATCAACCAACGTCATCCAAGAAAACAGCAAAAGTAAAGTCAAAAGCGTCCAAAAACTAGGCTCAATTACACTTGCCATGATAATCAATAGATATAAAACTGGCATACCTGACCATATCTCCATAAATCTTTGCGAAAGCAAATCAAACCAACCACCAAAATAGCCACTAATCGCCCCAACAGCAATTCCAATCGCACTTCCCAAAATAGTTAAAGTAAGACCAAATAAAACCGATATTCTAAAGCCATAAATTAGTCTTGCCAAAACATCGCGCCCTTGGTCATCTGTGCCAAGTAAATTTTCACTATCTGGTGGTGATGGTGCGGGTGATTTTAAATTATAATTGATAGTATCATATGAATATCTAACAACTGGCCAAATAATCCAGCCTTTTTCATTTATTAGTTCTGCAACATATTCATCTCTATAATCAGCCTCAGTTTCAAATTCACCACCAAATTCTGTTTCTGCATAAGAGAAAAAAACAGGCATATAATATCTACCATCATATTTAATTAAAAGTGGTCTGTCATTGGCAATAAATTCAGCAAATAGGCTAATAAAAAGCAAAGTCAAAAAAATCCAAAGCGACCAATAACCACGCCTATTTTGCTTGAACTGATAAAGCCTTCTTTTTGCAATAGGGGAGAGTTTTATCATCTGCTATCTTCCCTCCAAAGCATTAAAGTCAATTCTGGGGTCAACCCAAGTAAGCGTTAAATCACTTATCAATTTTATTATTAACCCCAAAAGAGTAAAAATATAAAGAGTGCCAAGCATAACTGGATAATCACGATTTATTGCAGCCTCAAAACTAAGAAGTCCCAGTCCGTCAAGTGAAAATATAGTTTCAATTAAAAGTGAGCCTGTAAAAAATACACTCATCAAAGCGGCTGGAAAGCCTGCAATTACAATTAACATTGCATTTCTAAATATATGTCCGTATAAAACTTTATTTTCTGCAAGCCCCTTAGC
>JALTWL010000173.1 GCA_027047045.1 Micavibrio sp. | reverse complement strand
TATGCTAGAGCTGATGTTGTAGAGTTTTTAATAAAAAATGGTGCTGACCCTTTCAAAAATGATCTTTACACCGTGAAAGAATTTATTCTAGGTAACAATATTGAATGTACAAAAGTTATGCTTGACAATATGACAATATCTGTAGAGCCCATAAAGAAGCTTTTGTCGTTATCTAAACATGCAGAAATTTATGATATTTTAGAGACTAAATTACTAAAGCTTGAGGCTGAAAGAGCCAAAAAAATTAGTAAATTAGAAGATAGCTCCTGCAAAACAAAAAAACTTCCTTCACCACAAAATAAAAACGCTTGGTTTCCCGTGGGTGATTTTCAAATAATACACTCTGAAACATCATCGGACCCACTAAAAACTACAATTAGACATATATTTAACTTTGAAACACGTCATATGACTAGATGTATTACCGACAGTAATAACACTAACCTGTCAGAAACATTTAGATTTTCTACTATGCCAGAGGCAAAAGAATTTATAAAAAAAGCTCACTCAGAGCTTAAAAAACACAATCCCAATCTTCCTCCAATAAATAGAGTTATCAATAAAAGACAATTAAATAACTAATATCCTTTTGCAATATAATCAAATATTCTACTAATTGCTATGTCAGAGCTATCAAAAAATGTAATTTCAAATCCGTTTGAAGTTATATTATTGATAGTATAATAATCACCTGTTGCCATATTTTGGGCAGAAATTGCAATTGCTGGTATATTTTTAAAACTGCCTGCAAAATTGACGGTTGTACCAGATATATTTGATACTATATTCTCACCGCTTAATATTTTATCTGGCATATCAATTGTAACTGCTAATTTTGAAATAATTGGGGTTATATTATTATTACTAGATGTAGTATTTAGTCTAAAATCAAATCCACGCGCTTTATAATTGCCTATTACAAAATTCTGCCAATTGCTCCAAACAGCATTTACATCATTTGGGTCATCATCAGTTGTTCTAATTTCAAGCTCTGTTAAAAGAGCATTTATTGCATCTGAGCTATCCCAATTGTCAATGCTATCAACCATGTTCCATTGGTCTATGACGGTTGACAAGTCAACAGCTGATATATTCATATCTGCGCTTATGGTTGCCGTATATATCGCACCCAAATCAAAAGATGTTGCAAAATTATAGCTCCCATTTGCAACTAGACCATTTTCTCCTAAGGCCATTGATTGAACATCATCTAAATTTGCCCAATCATCAATGCTATCTGCTCCATTTAATCTGAGTTTGTCATCAACCAAAACTAGGTTATTTTTTATGCCATTAAATGAAGGGTTTTCATCAATTATTGCCACCTGATTTTTATTGATAAGGGCAACTATATTAGAGGTTATTACTGTCGCATTTTGACTATACTGCCCCAGCATATCCACTGCCTTTATCATATAAGCACCAGAATTTGCAGGAACTGTAACAGAAGTTGAATTCGGTGGTATTTTATCCACCAATATCACAGCGCTTTCCCAATCATAGCCACTCACATCACTTGCAAAACGCAATTGATAATAGTCAATATCAATATCTTTTGACCTATCCCAAGTAAGATGAGCCATACTGCCGAGTATATTTATTTGAAAATTATCAATATTAGTGGGCAAGCCAGATGCACCTTCTACTTGGTAATTGGCAATTATAGTTTCTTCAGATACCCAAGCAGTATTTTTTATATAGCTAAGTTTTATATCATAAATAGAGCCTGTTGTAATTTCTGAAATAACCACTTTACCATTGGTAAAGCTAAATTCTGCTTTTTGAAATTCGCTTTCTTCGCTATTTTTTATCAATACAACAATATTGGTATTAGTAACATCTTCTACAGGCTCTAGAGATATTACAATTCTAGGCGATATATTGCCGTTATTGTCAATTACCATCACTTCTGCGCCTGATTGAATATCACTTATAACTGGTGCAGGTGGTCTTTGCAATTCCTTTGGTATTGTTAAATTGCTTTCAAAATTTGGTATTGTACCACTATCCGCACTGTGGATTGCAGTTGCTGCATCAACACAAGTAATTTTAGCGGTAAGGTCAGCCATTGGTTTTATAGATTGTACAATTAAATCTACGCTTTCTTTGCCAGCCTCTCCAAACATCACCAAATCACCAACACTCGGCGCATTTACAAGCGCAAAAGGCGTTTTAAAATTCAAAATATTAGCTTCTCCCGCAACAGTTACAATATCTTGCAACATTGAAGTTCCATCTTGTTTCCTAAAGCGAACAGAATATTCTTTGCCTGCTTGCATCTCTACCATTTCATCTATTTCAACAGATATTACATTTACTCCATCATCGGTAACTTTTTTAATTCTAGCTGAGCTTATTCCAAATAACGGTACATCATGGGTAAATTTAATTAAATCGCCTCTGGTGCAGATAATATTTTCTATATCTGCACTAAAACTATATATTTCTGAGCGAAGTCTAGCGGTTGCTATGTGATAGCGTCCGTCCTTCCATATTTGCTTTGGGTCTGTTATACCTATTAAATCAAGTGTTTCAAATTTAGTTGCTGTTGTTTTGTCATACCCATCATCAAAGACAAGCATTTCATCTTGTTGCCAAGCTTGCTCACGATTAGCAAAACGGATTCTAAGCGCATGTGGGAGGTCTTCAAATATTCTTTCTCCTTGAAAGTCAAAACTATTTCGTGAAGTAAAATGCTGTACTGGCACGCTTTTGGGTCTGTCTATTACAACGCCCCATTTTCCGTCTATTACTGACGGGCTAGCTCTGCCCGCAGCTGCTACCGCAAGCAAGACATCTCTAACTGACGTATTATAATCAATTACTGCGTTAAACTCACGGCCACTATTCTTACATTCGGTGTGCCAATCTTCCAGCTGAGCTATATCAATTCTACTATCTGGCAGAGGTCTTGCGTTGGCGGACCCTTGTAAAACATGCCTAAAAAGTGAGGCTGGATTAGAAGTTGCAGCCTCTGTCCAATTACTGCTGTCCCAATCTTTCACAATAGAAGTTACAACACCGTTAAATCTATCTATAATACCGTTTAGTTGGTCAGTTGCTTTAATTCTAAGCGCAGTCATGGCAAGCCCTTTCATATTCACAGGGCTTTCATGTCTAATAGTTCTAATCGCACTCCACACAGTTTCATCAAAAACAGAAGTAGAATTGCTATCCGCTGTTATTCTTCTAACGCGAACATCATACTGCCCTTTGGGAACTGCAAAACGCACAGATTTGCGAATAGCACTCCCCCGCATCGCCGTTATTTCTATGCCATTAAATTTAAGATTGCCAGCTGCAATATCAACTGAGTTACCATTAAAATTTAAAGAAGGGGTAAAATCGGAAGTATTTTGAAATATTTCACCAACTAAAGATAAATCTCTTTCATCTATTATATCTATAAAAATATTATCGCCAACATGTACTAATTTTGCTATTTTTATTTTTGTATCAGGAACTATTGGCACATTTACTTCATTATCTGCCCCTGCTGCATTGCCATTTATATCAAAGCCTGATTTTCTCTCCCCTTTTATGACTGAGATTATACCAGTTGCTTTGTCTATTACTAATCTATCTATGCGTTTGTAATATCTATATGGAGAATTAACATTTAAAGAGCCAGGTGCCTCTAAATTACCTGTATTTTGTTGCGCAATATATTTATATCCTTGCATGCCAGCGCTCCAATCATTTGCACCCGCGGGGGAATATTGCACCTCTAACTGTACTGATTTTTTTACCCGATTACCATTTGCATCAAGTATCATCAATCCGCGTGGAAATGTAATATCTATTGATATTTCATCTGCATCTAGCTCTGTTGTTCTAATTTGATAGCCATCTGCTTGTTTTAATGCAAGTTGCATATCATTTTGTATTACTGTGTTTGAATATAGGCTTATATCTACATCATCTGCAAAGCCATATCTATGCTCTATCTCTACGCCTGTAAATTCTTCCAATGGTGTTTCACCAATTTTTAAATCACTAATATCAAGTGG
>JALTWL010000172.1 GCA_027047045.1 Micavibrio sp. | reverse complement strand
TACCAAAGGTATATAATTGTTCTACATAGCTGGGATTAAATGGAGTTTGCTCTGCTATCCATTTGCGAAGACCTTGTTCTAATGTATTGTGTTTTTCTGGGTCAAAACGACCAGCAGGTAAACGAGGAGCTGAATTTTGACTATCAATAGTTAAGATTTGAGGTGCTGTAAAGTTTTTGACAGATACTATCACAGCGCTTAATTCTAATGATATATTTTGTATTTTATGATCATCTTTCATATTTGCCAATATATAGTATTTTTATATATTTTTCTTCATATTTTCTTCATTTTTTTTTATTTTTTTATTTTTTTATTAAAAAAACCGTAAAATAAGATAAAAATTTTAACCTTTCTTAAATATTTTCTTAATATATTGTTAGGGTAGGTTAAAATTCTATTTCTTAACAGAAGACCTGCACGGCATAAAAAAAATTAAATTAAATTTAATATAGGAGATATAAAGATATGCGCGTTTTACTAATAGAAGACGATCCATCTGTTGCAAAAAGTATTGAGCTTATGCTTAAATCTGATGGCTATACAGTGGATACTACAGATTTGGGAGAAGATGGGCTGGAAATAGGCAAATTATATGATTATGATATCATAATTTTAGATTTAATGTTACCAGACATGGACGGATATGAAGTTTTAAAACGACTAAGAGCGTCAAAAGTTGAAACTCCAATTTTAATTCTTTCTGGTCTGTCAGAGCTTGATAGCAAAATTAAGGGACTTGGCTATGGAGCTGATGACTATCTAACAAAACCTTTTGATAAAAGAGAGCTTTTAGCGCGTATTCAAGCAATAGTTAGAAGAAGTAAGGGGCATGCTCAAAATATAATTCAAACTGGTGATTTAAATGTGAATTTAGATAGCCGTACAGTAGATGTTGGTGGCTGTCCTGTACATTTGACCAGTAAAGAATATTCTATTTTAGAGCTACTTTCTTTACGTAAAGGGGCAACGCTTACCAAAGAGATGTTTTTAAATCATCTGTATGGTGGCATGGATGAGCCAGAGCTGAAAATAATTGATGTATTTGTTTGCAAACTTCGCAAAAAAATAGCTGATGTTGCAGAGGGTAAAAATTATATAGAAACAGTTTGGGGTAGAGGTTACGTTTTGCGTGATCCAGATGCAGATAAAACTCCTAATGTTGTAAATATGTAATCTATTTCATATTATTTATATTGCAAAACCCACCTTAATAGTTAAAGGTGGGTTTTTTTATTGACCAAATATATTTATATTGTTAGCATTCTAAGTTTTTTGGTTTAAATCAGTTAAATAGTTGGGTGTGTTAATATTTTTATGGATTAATAAATTTTATAGGAGATATTAGCTATATGCCCAGAAAAAATAAGCTGACTAAGATTTTTGCCTGCTCTGCTGGCATAACCATTTTTGCAGGAGGAGGTATATTTGGTTGCACTAGTGTAGTTGTCAAAGATATTTTAAAATCTAATGATAACTGTGTTACTTTAGGCGCAGAAATTTTAAATAATGGTTCAGTGCCCAAATCTCATGTAAATAAATTATCCAAGAGCTTAGAGTTACTTAAAACCACAAATATTGGAAAAAATCTATATAAAAAACCATATGATGATAAGGCTCTTATATGTCGCTCTAATAAAAAAGATACAAACCCAAATTCACTTGCTTTTTTAAAACATGTTTGGCGTTCTAATCCTTATATTGGTTATAATGATATTTTATTAAAATCCTCAACCGCATCAGTGGCAAGTACTTTGGCGCATGAATTTCAACATTATTACCAAAGCAAAAAAGTACCCAGTGGGCTTTGGTTAAACAGATTTGACCCTTTTCAATTAAGAGTGGTAAATATACTAGTATTTGAGGCCACAGCAAAATCTGCAGGTATTTTATTTGCTTATGATTTAAAGAAAAAATATCCAAATATACAATTACGTAAAGGCTTGCAAAATGATATTAAGCATTTAGAAAAATATATGTCAAAATATAAAAATGCATTGGCATATGATGATATGAGAGAGCAGGCACTACGTGATATGATGAAAGATATGCTGATTTATGATAATGGTTTTGAATTTTGGCGCCAAACATATTTGACCCATGCTTATATGGGAGATAAAAAAGAAAGTATAGATGTTTATAGAGATATTATAAAGCTATTGTCTGTTGATAGTAATATTGATTTTTCTCAAGAGGAACTTACAAAACTTACAACTTTACCGAATGGGTATGTTATAATGCCTAAAAATATTACGCCATTAGATATATTAAAAACTGCCAATAGAACAGCAGAAAAAGCAATTGTAAATATTGAACGCTGGCAAGAATATGAGCAATATTTAGATGAATTAAGAAAAGCAAATAATTTATCATATGATAATAAAAGAAACTCTTCTATTGAGAACAGAAAAATTGTTACAAAACTACAACCACCTAAATATATGTGAAGTTATTAAAAGAATTTAAATAGCACTTGATTTTTTATGATTAAAATCAATAATAGTGCTACTAACTATTTGCAAAAGTTTGTTTTTCATAAGTTCTTAAGGGGGGGAGGAAATGAAATTATATTGGCTAGGACACGCAGCAGTTTACATTGAAACAGCAGAAAAAAATATCTTAATTGATCCTTTCTTTGAAGGAAATCCCACTTATCCCAAAGGATTTGAAGAAGAAAAAATAAAAAAATTAGATTATTTAGTTCTAACGCATGGACATGAAGATCATATTGGAGATACTGTTCGTATTGCCAAAAAATATGATGCAACTGTTGTTGCTATATATGAGATTTGTATGTGGCTCAACCAGCAGGGTATTGAGAAAATTGAACCAATGAATATTGGTGGTACTATTGAAAGTGAAGATATTGAATTTTCAATGGTGCAAGCGGTGCATAGCTCAGTCATGGCAAGTGATACGGGAAATCCAGTTCCCTTTGGTAATTCCGCGGGCTTTGTGATTAAAGCAGATGGGCATAGCATATATCATGCTGGTGATACTGATATTTTTAGTGATATGGCTCTTATACAAAGGATATATGAACCAGAGCTAGGTTTTATTCCCATTGGTGATAGATTTACTATGGGCCCAAAGACAGCGGCAATTGCATGTAATGAATTTTTAGATTTAAAAACTATTGTGCCTATTCATTGGGGAACCTTTCCGCTTTTATCTGGCACGCCAGAGGAATTTGCCAGAATGCTGAAACGTGGTGAGATGAAGCAATTACAAGCAGGCGAGTTTATAGAGATATAAGTAATTTTTAATTGGGAGCATATAAAATGACAGCGATCAAAAAAAGAAGTTGGGCAGAGCCATATAAAATAAAGGTTGTTGAGCCAATCAAAATGATGACACGTGAGGAACGTGAAAAAGCAATGGTAGATGCTGGGTACAACACTTTTTTGCTAAAGTCAGAAGATGTTTATATTGACCTTTTAACAGATAGTGGCACAAATGCAATGAGCGATAATCAATGGGCAGGTATGATGCTTGGTGATGAGGCTTATGCGGGCAGTCGTAATTTTTATAATCTAGAGGCAAAAGTACAAGAATATTATGATATGCCATATTTTGTACCCACTCATCAGGGAAGGGCAGCAGAGCATATTGTATCTCAAATTTTAATTAAACAAGGCGACTTTGTTCCTGGCAATATGTATTTTACCACGACTAGACTGCATCAAGAATTGGCGGGCGCTACATTTGTTGATGTTATTATTGATGAGGCTCACGATCCCTTAAATGAGCACCCATTTAAAGGCAATATTGACATAGAAAAATTAGAAGATTTAGTCAAAAAAGTCGGTAGCGATAAAATACCTTATATATCAATGGCAGGACCTGTAAATATGGCAGGGGGGCAGCCTTTTTCTATGGAGAATTTAAAGGAAGTTCGTAGCTTTTGTGATAAGCATGGCATTGCGCTTTGGTTTGATGCGACAAGGGCGTGTGAAAATGCTTACTTTATCAAGGAACGTGAAGAAGGCTATCGCAACAAAACAATAAAAGAAATAC
>JALTWL010000171.1 GCA_027047045.1 Micavibrio sp. | reverse complement strand
GAACATTATAATTTAATTAGTGCTTTGCACAAAGCTGTTCGTGGCTCTGATGCAGATGCGGCGCTGTATTGGTTTGCAAGAATGATTGTTGGCGGGGAAGACCCAAGATTTATTGCAAGACGCATGGCGCGTATGGCAAGTGAAGATATAGGGCTTGCTGACCCGCAAGCAATAGATATATGTTTGAGCGCTTGGCAAATATATGAAAGATTAGGTTCATCTGAAGGTGAACTTGCACTGGCTGAGGCAATTGTTTATTTAGCAACTGCTCCAAAATCAAATGCTATTTATAAGGCCTATGGACAAGCCTTACAAGAGGCAAAAAAGACAGGCTCTCTTATGCCACCAAAACATATTTTAAATGCCCCAACAAAGCTAATGCAAGAAATTGGGTATGGCAAAAATTATATATATGACCACGATACAGAACATGGATTTTCAGGGCAAAACTACTTCCCAGATGAAATGCAAAGAGTAAATTTTTACAATCCCCCCAACCGTGGTTTTGAAAGAGAAATAAACAAACGTCTTAAATATTGGCACAAGCTTCGTGAAAAGGCTGAGAAATAATATCACTATTCTTAAAATTATTTAGATTATTAATTTTAGCGCCCCCACGCCCAAGACTATGTAAAATTATATTTGGATAAATTTATGGTTGGGAAGCTTTATGTATCATAAATATTTTTTATATAATTTAATTAAGAAAATAAAAAATATATCCGAAGCCGACAATATGTAAATTTCCTTGACTTTTTATATGTAAAACATGTATAATACCTTATGTAATATTTAAATGGAGATTCTAAAATGTCAGACGTAAGATGTAAAACAGATGTTCTAAAACATAAATTTGCTAAATTTGCAGTTAAAAATAGGGAATTTACTGTACTCACCAGTGGGCTATTAGGAGTTGCTATTGCTACGGGCGGGCTTTATACTGCTACAGATAAATGGGAAGATGGTATTGCAGGGCAAAATGCTTCTGAAATTTTTGCCCAAATAAACCAAGAAATGCAACAATTATCAAAAATGCGTACCGATATTGATATAGCTCAAGAAAATATATTTCATAGCAAAAACACAGGGGCAGATATAGTTAAGTTAAGAGATAATTGGACAGAAAAAGCAAATAAAACTTTAGCTAAAATATTAACTAACAAAGAATTATCGGAACGCCAAGCAAGTGAGCTTTGGGATAATTTTGCAGATAAGGTAATAGAGCCAAAATTTGTAAATGAAATTTATAGCAATGATTATGATTTTGGCTTTTTAAAAGAGTCAAGACAACAAGCCAAAGATACAAATATAGCCTTTGAATCTATTGAAGATTTTGCCCAGCAAACAGCCATATATTTGGAAGGGGCAGATGTTGATAAAATAGTTGCTGTTTTTGGATTGCTCGGATTTTTTGTTGCTATGCCTATAGATATTGGTATTTTAGACGGAAAGCTTAGAAAATTATCAGAAAATCCCCCTAAAAGAGTAAAAAATAACAACAAAACTAAAAGACGTAGAAGAAATAAAATATTTGAACATTAAGGTGTTTGACATAATGTAAAAAATATATTAGCATGATGATGTATTTATTTTATTAGTAATTGGGGGAGTAATTAAAATGTCTGTTAAATATGAAAAAGCAAAATACAACTTAGCAAAATTTTTTAGCAAAAGAGTGGGGAGTACAGCTTTAGCAGCTACAATTGTAACGATGCCTATTACAGGTTCTTTTGCAGTTTATAGCTTTACTAATCCCAATATTGATTTTGATAAAACAACAAATGAGGCAAGCCAAGCTGTTTTAAAAGAACATCTAAGTGATTTTAGAGAAATAAGTAATATTTATGATAATATAAAGGTATTGGGGGAGGATGCCAAAGAACAACCAACTCCTGAGCTTGTTTTAGAATTTAACAAAAAAAAGCAAGCAATGGAACTTAATGCATCTAAAAAATTAGAAGAATTTAGAAAGGAAGTTTTAACCGATGATACTCTAACAGAGGTGGCTTATGATGAGCTAATAGATGTAATAAAGGTTGATGATAACGTTTCTGCAAATTTGCCAGATGCTGCAATTGCCTTTAATGAATGTAGAGCAAAAGTAAAAGATGGTAGTATAAAGCCACAGGCAGATGAAATGAGTGTATGTATGAGAGATTTAGAAATATCAGATAATCTTAGTGTTTTAGCTTTTTTACTTATGATGCTTGGTGGAAGTGGGCTATTATTAGCATCTATACCTTGGAATGGTTATAGGAATTATATTGAAGATGTATTTGATGAAATATCATTTGATTTAGAAAGAAATGTAAGAAAAGCTGAAATAGAGGCAAAAGAAAAAGCAGAAAAACGCAAAAAATCTCGTAATAAAAACAGGCTTGGACATAGTCATTAAAAATTTTAAGGCTCACTAAATGCTTGGTCTTTTAGCCTTAAAACTGGTTTTAGTAAATAAAATAATATAGTTCTTTTGCCGACAATAATTTCTGTATTTGCAACCATACCTGGGGTAATTGTTAGAGGATTTTCCTCAGTTCCAAGATTATTACTATTAGTTATAACATCTATTTCAAAATACATTGTACCATCGCTTTCACGAATTGCATCTGCCCCTATTCTTGTTAATTTACCCCATAAATTGCCGTAAATTTGTGAGTCATAGGCGGTTATACTGACTTTTACTTTTTGTCCTAAATGTAGAAAAGCAATATCTTCTGGCCTTACTTTAGACCTTATCATAAGTTCATCTTCTATGGGGACAATTTCAATTAGCCTTTGTGCTGGCTCTATTACTCCACCAACAGTTTTAACGGCAATTTTTTTAATTACGCCGTCAACTGGGGATTTAAGTTCTGTTCTGCTCACCTTATCACCTGCGGATTTTAGTCTTTCATTTAGTGCCGATATTTTTGTTTCTGTTTCATTAAGCTCACCTAAAACTTTTGATTTAAAGGCACTTAGTTTTTCTATTTTCTTTTTTTTGACACCACTAAGTTTTGCTTGTAAAGCTTTTTTAGACTGCATAGCTGTTGCTAAATTACCTCTAATTTCGCTATATTCACGCTCTAGGCGTAGTTTTTCTATTTCTGGCATTGCCCGTTTAGTAACTAGCTTTGTCGCAATGTCTAATTCTTTTTTTAGTAAATTTCTATTTCTAACTAGTTTATTGATGCTTGCTTTTACTTCTTCTAAATTAGCAGCAGTTTCTTTTTGGGTATCATCAATAATAGCAAGAGCAGTTTTTAAATCTTTTTTTCTAGATTGATATAGTTTTTCTTCATTACTAGCAATTGTTGGGACTTTTTTAATTATTGTTTTTGATAGTTTAAATTCTTTACCTTTTGCCTCTGCCTCAAGTCTGGCTTTTTTTATTTGTAAGGATAGCATTTGAGCCTCTAAACCACGTTCTTCTGAGGCAAATGCAACATCATCTATTCGCATTAAAGGCTGTCCTATTTTTACTTGTTCACCTTCTTTGACTAGTAATTCTGAGAGTATTCCCCCCTCTAAACTTTGAATAACTTGAATATCACGAGAGGGCATGACCCGTCCTTGTCCTTTTACTCTTTCATCAATTTCTGCCATAGATGCCCATATAATGGCAAAAATAATTAGACCCGCTATTAAAAATACAAGCATAGTTGAGGCAAAACTAGGCTTTAGCCTAACCGCTTCTTCTAATTCTGACATATATTGCAACTCATTCTTTTTTGTCATTTGGGCTATCTTTTTTTTCTATCTTATTTGTTTTGGTGGATAATTTTACTTTTACATTATTATTTGCTTTATTTTGCTCACCATTAAGGGCAGCAATTACTTTATCCTTTGGACCATCGGCAACTATTTTGCCTTGTTCCATCAATATTAGTCTATCTACTAGGTTTAACAGTGAAAATCTATGAGTTACAACAACAAGCCCCCGATTTTTTTCATCTAACCAATTTTGAAGGGAATGAACAAGCAGAGCTTCTGACATATTGTCCATTTCATTTGTTGGCTCATCACATATTAACATTGAGGGATTGCCTAAAACTGCGCGAGCAATTGTAATTGCTTGTTTTTGCCCACCAGAAAAACCATGGCCATTTTCACCAACAGGTGCATCATATCCAAGAGGATGTTGGCGAATAAAGCTATGTGCTCCTGATATTTGTGCAGCTTTTAAAATTTCTTCATCACTAGCCCAAGGTCGCCCCATTGCTATATTATCTCTAACAGTTCCCCGAAAAAGCATACTGTCTTGTCCGATATAGGTAATATTGCGACGTAAATCTATAGGGTCTATTTGACTTATATCACTACCATCTATTCTAATTACTCCTTTACTTGGCTGGTAAAATTTCATCATAAGCTTAATGAGTGTAGTTTTACCAGAACCAATACGCCCGACAATTCCAACTCTCTCTCCAGCTTGAATGGCAAAAGTTATATGCTGTAAAGTCGGAGTTTTAGCCTGCGGATAAGTATAGCTAACATCTTCAACCCCATATATTCCAAATAAATGTGGTCGGTGCAAAAATCGCCTTTCTTTAGGACGCTCCGTTGGCATTTTCATTATTTTATTCAAAATTTTAAGTGCGCTTGTTGCTTGGTGAAAACGGTTAATTAGCCCCGCTATTTGTCCAACAGGAGCAATTGCTCGCCCAGATAAAATAACACATGCAATTAAAGTACCAACGCTCATATCCCCTGCTTTGACCATATACATACCAATTAAAATAACTCCAACAGAGCTTAATTGTTGAGCAAATCCAGCAAGATGCATACTAAGCGCTGACCACCATCTGGATTTTTGTCCCCAAATGGCACTTTCTGCTGTATATTTGCCGTAGGTACTTCTAAAATGTCTAGTCGCGCCACAACCTTTAATAGTTTCAAGTCCGTTTAAACTTTCAACCAAAGTTGCTTGTTTTTCTTCATTACTTTTAAAAGAACGCCTAACCAATGATTTAACAGGTATTTGTAGTAAAATTCCTGCTAAAAATACAAAGAAAAATAAAATAAGTGGAACTAAAACCACTATCCCACCCATTAGCCATATAATAATCATAAATAAAATAGTAAATGGAAAGTCAATAATTGCAGTTAGAGATACTGATGTAAAAAAATCTTTTATATGTTCAAATTCACGCATATGGCTGGCAAATGCGCCAACTGGCTCTTTTCTAGCATCTGCCTTCATATCTAAAATATGGTCATATAGTCTTCTTGCCCATATAACGTCGCCTCTACGTCCTGCAATATCAATGAAGTAACTTCTAAGTATTTTTAGTAAAAAATCAAATAAAAATACTCCCGTAATCCCAATGGCAAGCGCCCAGCCTGTATCTAAAGCTTGATTGGGAAGAACCCTGTCATATACATTCATAATAAAAATTGGGCTTGCAAGGACAAATAAATTTATAAAAAAAGCAGCTATCATTACTCTTAAATATATAAATTTATTGCTCCATATTACCTGCCAAAACCAATGTCCAGAAAATTCAGCTACCCCATCGTTAGAAGAATTTAGAGCTTTGTCAGTCAAATTTGCTTGCTTTATTAAAATTATTTCACTTGTTGCGCTATTTTTAAGCTCTTTAATTGAAATTTCTTTTATAATATTTTTGCCTCCATCATTTGGAAAAACAACAAAGGCTATTTTTTTATCTTTAAAACCTAAAACAACACAGGCATTACCATTTTTTAGCTGTAAAATTACAGGACAGAGCGCATGTTCAACTTTATTTAGTTTTTTTCTAACAATATCTGCTTTTAAGCCTAGTTTAGGGGCTATGCGACAAAATATACTAGCGGTTATTTTATCATCTTCGGTTTCTGTGAGCAGTTCAGAAATAGATAGTTTTGAGCGAGCCTCACCAAAATAAGCCGTCATATATACTAAGCAATCAAGCAAAGACGAGCTATTTGATTTTCCATTTTTTTTATAAGTGATGTTTTTTTTGTCATTTTTACTGATAGTTACATCACTTGTCATGTTGCTTGACCTTTAATTTTAAAGCTTAATATTTAACGCTTCTGTTAGAATTCCAATAGCATCTAAAAAGCTAAATTGAGCAATATAGTAATTATAATAAGAAGTTATATATTCATTTTCTGCTCTGTATAGTTGATTTCTCATATTTATAACTTCTAAAACTGAGCGTTTTCCACCTTCAAATTGATCCTGATAATTTTCAAATATATCAAGATTAGTTTTTTTACGCTTACTGTTTAAGGTGAGCTTATCTATTGCAATATTATATTTGGTGGCTGCTTGTCTTATTTGTTTTTCTAATTCTTTTTCAATGGCAATTTTTCTATATTTTGCTTCTTCTCTGTCATATTTTCTTTTAGAAATTCTAGCTTTTTGCCCACCACCAGTTTCAAAATTCCATTTCATTCTAACTATGGCCGAACTATCTTCCACTTCTCCACCAAAACTGTCTTTTTGGTCACGTTTGTAATGTGATAGTTCTGCATCTATTCTTGGATATTTCATGGAATTTTCAGCTTTAAGCTCATAGTCTAGTGCTTGCAGAGTATTTGATGCAGCATACAGTATCGCTTGTTTTTTTCTAGCAGTTTCAATTGCTGCATTTAAATTATCAGAAATCATATCACCTGCTTTTTTATCAATCATTGATATGGTCATTTCACTATCTGGCAGAACGCCAACAATTTGTAAATATTCACTTTCAGCTATATTTTTTTGTTCTTGATAGTCTAATAGCTTATTTTGTGCCATGGCTTGTATTTCTTGGGCTTGCAAAAGCTCTGCCATATCAGATGCGCCCTCATCTACCAAAAATTGTAACTTTTCTTTATATTTGGTCAAATCATCTAAATATTTTTTTGTTGCTATTTCTAAATCTTGCATATGTAGATGGTTTAAGTGTGCAAGAACGGTTTGTATAACAATGTCAGAAGATTTGTTAAGTAAATCATAATGACTTGCTTCTAAACGTTTTTTTGATGCCCTGTAACTATTTATATTACCTCCCGCATCAAATACTGTTTGTATCAGTTTTAGGGCGACATCTCCGCCATATCCAAGTTCGCTACCGCTAGTTGTTCTGGCTCTAGTATTAAAGTCTGTTACTTTCATTCTTTCAAAACTAGCGTCAAGATTAAATACAGGAAAAAATGCAGATTTTTTTTCTTTTAGTTCACTTTGTTTACCAGCTTTTGAGGCAGTATAAGCGGCAATGTCGGGGCTACTGCCTAGTGCAATTTCAACGCTATCAGTAATGCTACGCGCATAAACTATTCCTGACATTGAAAATGAAAAAAATACCGATATTATCAGTGATATAAAATAGCACTTTACTTTACTGTTCATATTTTATCTTTCCATTATTAAAATTGAAAGCCATATGGCTAAACAAAGCTATAAATTATGATAGAAAAAATATAGAATTTTGCAAGCTATTTAATATTTGTTTTTGATACAAGTTTAGGGAAGTCTATAATTGTATCACGCCCCGCCTTACGTGCAAGCCTCTCAGCAATAGAAGATAGTATTTCATCGGCTATACTTATATCGCAACAACTCTCTAAGCCTCTAAAGTCAGGCGCGCTGTTGGCCTCACATATTGTATATCCGTCTTCATCAAATAAAATATCAATACCTGCTATATCTAAATTTAATGTCTGAGCACTATCAATTGCAAGCTGTTTAAGTTCTGCATTCATTGGAAAAGCCTCTGCTTTGCCACCTCTAGATACATTTGCTTTGAAATCTCCATCAGATGCAGTGCGCTTCATAGCAGCAACAGCCTTACCATCAATTACAAAAACCCTTAAATCTTGCCCACGACTAGTTGATATAAATTCTTGAAAAATTAGCTGAATATTTGGTTGGGTTTCTCGCATAAGTTCCATAATATCATTGAATTTACTGCGAGTTTCGCATAAAAATACCCCATTTCCATGTGTGCCAACCAAAGTTTTAACAACTAATGGAAAATCAAATATTTTTTCAACCACATCTGTGTCAAAAGGAAATTTAGCCAGCATTGTATTTGGCACAGGAATATTGTTTTCTGCCAATATTTGGTGAGAATGTAGTTTATCTTTAACCGCGTCAATACTCTCAGAACTATTAAAACAAGGCACTCCCAAACGTTCTAAATGCCGAATAACAGCAAGGGTAAAGTAATTTACAGAACCGCTAATTCTAGGTAAAACAAAATCAGGAAGTTGAACAACTGCACTATCAACCAATACGCTGTCCCTATCACCCTGTGATACAACAAGGTCAAATTGCTCAGGGCTATATACGGTTACGTTGATTCCTTGACGGCGACCAGCTTCTAAAAAACGCCTAACCTCATATGCGCCAGCACCAGAAGACTCCATATTGCCATCAAAAAGAATCCAACATTCCATTTAATCTACCTCCGTTAATTTAACCGCTATAATTTTTATGTATAAAGACTATAGCATAAATTTTAAAAAAAATATACTGGATTTTTAAAACTCATTGTTTTAAAAGAAGAACTTAGCTTTTAAAAATGGATATTTTGTTATTATAGTTTCAAATAGCCACAAACAAAAGAATCAATGAAGTGCAAAAATTAAAGGTCGCCATGCAACTTAGAATAGCCATACATTCCTGCCCCATTAAAAATATGAATCCTAAAAAAGAAACAACATTGTTGTTGGGGGCTGAGGCATGTTTAAGATATGAATATATATATTTATATACAACGGCAGATTTATTTCTTGAAAATGGCAAGGCTTATGCTTGGGCAAGAAAAGTTGTAATTGATAGCGGTGAGGAAAATAATATAAATTTTATAAGTGATAAAGAAAAGCTGCTTTTAGATGATTTGGATATTATATTTCTAAGGCCAAATCCACCAGTTAATCAAGATTATCTAACGGCTACTTATATTTTAGACCATGTTTGCAGTTCAGTTATGATACTAAATTCACAAAAATCTATTAGAAATTTTAATGGCAAAATTTTTGCTAATGACTTTAAAAACTATATTGTACCCTATGCAATTGGTAACAATATCAACAGTCTTTTAGATTTTTATTCAATTCACAAAGATGTAATATTAAAGCCTATGAACGGTTTTGGGGGGCATGGAATATATAGGATAAGTGAAAATTGCTCACCTGAGGATATTTTTCAACAATTTAGGCAAGAAAATAAAGGTACTTTTATAGTACAAAAATATATCCCCGATGCGGTCAAAGGTGATAAACGTATAATATTATTTGATGGTGAGCCTGTGGCTGCTCTTTTAAGAGTGCCTGCTGCCCCTGACAAGCCTGCGAATATAACAGTTGGGGCAACTATTGCCAAAACTGAAATTACCAAAAAAGAGCAAGAGCTTTGCAAAGAAATGAAACCAATTTTGCAAGATAGAGATTTATTTTTTGTTGGCATTGATATGCTTGGGAATTATTTAATTGAAATAAATCTTATATCCCCCGGTACTGTAAAGCCAGCAAATCAACTGTATAATATAGAATTAGAGAAAATATTTTGGGATAAAGTGGAGGCTAAGTTTGCTAGAAGAAAATCTAAAACAAATATATGCTGAGCTAGGTTATAATAAAGATAAGTTGCTAGTTGCATCTAAAAATAGGACAGCTGAGCAAATAGAAATTTTACTAAAATATGGTCATAGATTATTTGGAGAAAACAGGGTGCAAGAGGCAACAGAAAAATGGCCTAAATTAAAAGCCAAATATCCAGATACAAAGCTACATTTAATCGGTGCATTGCAAACAAATAAAGTAAAGTTGGCAACTACTATATTTGATGTAATTGAAACTTTAGATAGAGAAAAACTAGCAAAAACAATTAAAAAATACAAAAATGATATGTCTTGCTATATTCAAATTAACACTGGAGAAGAACCACAAAAAGCAGGCGTTAAGCCCCTTGAATTTGCAGATTTTTTAGATTTTTGTATAGATGAATGTTCTTTAAATATAGAGGGGCTAATGTGTATCCCCCCTGTTGATGAACCAGCATCTTTGCATTTTGCGTTACTTGCCGATATGGCAAAAAAATATAATATTAAAAAGCTTAGCATGGGTATGAGCGGCGATTATAAAATTGCTCTTAAATTTGGTACTTCTCATATTCGTTTAGGCACATCCATTTTTAACTAAAAGTTAGTTAATACTATCAAAGATTCTGCTATATCTAATTACTCTTGGAATTGTCGTTATGTAACAAAATAAATTGGCAGGATATTTAAATATACCATCACCAAGAGGACATCTATTGCCAACTCCCTCAGTTGAGAAAAAGAAAAATTTAGCTTTACCTATTAAATTTTCTTCGGGAATCATGCCGACTTGTTCGGTCGCACGACTATCTAAAGAGCCATCACGGTTATCCCCCATAACAAAATAATATCCATCGGGTACAGTAAAAAGCTCGGTATTATCATATGTGTCAAAGTCTGATTTTTCATATATTAAATGTTCTTTTCCATTGGGTAGTATTTCTTTGTATTTTGAAAAAACATCAATTACCCCATTATGACCCATTTCTTCTATACCCATATATATTCTGGGGACTTGTTTACCATTTATATAAAGTCTGCCCTCTAGCACTTGAATTGTGTCACCAGGAAGACCAATTATACGTTTTATATAATCAATATGTAATTTTTTAGGTTGCCTAAATACAACAACATCGCCTCTTTTGGGGGGGATAGCACTTGTTCTGCCTTTTTTTGTAATTTTTATTGGAAGCCAATCAGGGGTTGAATAAGGACCATAACCATAGCTGTATTTTGAAACAAAAATATAATCACCAACAAGTAAAGTTGGAAACATAGAGCCAGATGGAATATTAAAAGGTTGAAATAAAAAAATTCGAAAGCAAAGAGCAAAAATGGCCGCCAAAGCAAGCATTGGCCATATTGAAGTTTCTTTTTCTTCTATTTCTTCTTTTGTTGAATCTTCTCTGTTATCATCTTTTTTATATATATTATCCATGTTTTACCTTTTATCTTATTTAACTCCGCTATAATAATGAAATAATAACAAAGGCTAAAGCAAAATCTTTTTCATCACTAAGCGAAATATCAATTTTAAATTGTTGGTTATTGCATAATTTAGACAAATAAATATGTATGTTTTTGCTAATATTCAATATTGGAGCATTGTTGGCGCTATATTTACTTATGTCTATGTCTTTAAAACTAATATTGCCACCTATACCACAACCAGCTGCCTTTGCAAAAGCTTCTTTACCAGCCCAGCGTTTAGCAAAATAAGCTATTTTTTTATTTTTATCTAAAATATCATGGGCGCGCTTTATTTCATGTTCGGTAAAACAGCGATTTAAAAATTTATCACCATATTTATCAAAACTGGTTTTAATTCTATTTATAGCAATTATATCTGTGCCAATGCCTATTATCATTTTGAGCTTTCTTTAAAATCTTTTTCAATCTTTTTTTGTAATTTTTTCATTCGCCTTTTTTTATATTTTGCAACCAGATTTTTTATTATGTAATAACTAATAAACCAAGAAATGATAGCAAAAGGGATACTGCCAATTAACATGGTTAGAAAAACTGTTTCAAAATTATACCACAGCTCTTTTAAAGAGAAAAAATGAATAATACTATCTTCTGTAAAGCTACCGCCGGTAATAATAATTCCAGTTTTATATATAGCTGTCCAAATAATTGGAAAAGTCCAAGGATTACCAACAAATGTTCCAAAAATTGAGGCTATTAAAGAGCCCCTAACAACAGATGACAGCAAAAGTCCAAGTAAAATATGCACCCCCATAAGCGGGGTAAAGGACACCGCAACACCACTGGCAAAGCCTGCGGCTATTGTATCTGGGCTTCCCCTCATACGGCCAATTTTATGTTTATAATATGAAACAAGCCTCACCCAACCCATACAAGGCCAGAATAAATTTTTTATTTTTAAAAATATAGATTTTGGCGTTCGTCTTTGAAACATTATTTTTTAACTATCTACCTTTTGTTCGTCTAACTGCAGTAATTTCTGGGGTTGCGCGCAATGTTTTTATTATTTCATCTAAATGCTTGGAATCCCTAACATATACATCAACTAATATATCCCAAAAATCTATTTGTCTATTTATAATTTTTAAATTTGTAATATTGCCGTCTTTAGAGCCAATAACCGTAGATAATGTACCTAAACTACCAGGTTCATTTGCAAGGGTAATATCTAACCTACCTATATGTGTTTCTGGTGTATCTTGCCCGCTGTCCCATGCAACGTCAATCCATCTTTCTGGAGTATCAGCAAAAGACTCTAAGCTTTCACAATCAATTGTATGTATTGTAACGCCCTTACCTGTAGTTACAATACCGACTATTTTATCGCCAGGTAGAGGGTGGCAACATCTAGCATAATGGAGCGCCATACCAGGAATAAGTCCCTTAATAGGCATTGGAACTTTTTTGCCCTTTTTACCTTTTTTATTTGATATATTTTCATCTTTTGTTTTTTGAAAGTCTTGTTCTTTTAATTCCCTTATATTTTTTGCATTTTCTGCAGCCTTATCTGGAAAAGCGGCTTTAAATACCTCTCTTGCATTTATATGACCTGAGCCTAGACCAATATATAATTTGTCAATATCTTGCGTTTTGAATTGTTTTAAAATGGGAGTGAATTTTTTTTCATTAAAACTAACATCTTCTTGTTTGCATATTTTTTGTAGCATTGCTTTGCCAAGACTAGCATATTGTTCTTGTTGTTGCTGTCTAATAAAACGCCTAATTCTTGAATGCGCCTTACCAGTTACAACAAATCGTTCCCAGTTTGGTGATGGTGTTTGTTTTTTAGATGTCCTAATTTCAACTTGGTCGCCATTTTTAAGTTTAGTGTTAAGAGGGACTATTCTGCCATTTACTTTAGCGCCCACACAAGTATCACCAATTTTTGAGTGAACAGCATAGGCAAAATCAACTGTTGTTGCACCTTTTGGTAGCTCTATTAAGTCGCCTGCGGGGGTAAAGCAATAGACTTGTTCTTGAAATAGCTCTAATTTGGTATGTTGTAAAAATTCTTCTGGGTGAGAGGCTTGTTCCATTATATCCATTAGCTCTCTTAACCATCGGTATTGTTTTCCGCCTTTTGCGTTAGTTTCTTGTTTATAAGCCCAGTGAGCAGCAACCCCAAGTTCTGCTTCTTCGTGCATTTCTTGTGTTCTAATTTGTACTTCGATTCTGTGGTTGTCAGGACCAATAACTGTTGTGTGCAAACTGCGATAGCCGTTTGGTTTTGGTATGGAGATATAATCCTTAAATCTTCCAGGTACAGTTGGGTAAAGCCCGTGTATTATTCCAAGCACATGATAACAAGTAGAAATATCATCAACAATAATACGAAATGCCATAATATCTGAGAGCTGTTCAAATGAAACATTTTTGCGTTGCATTTTTTTCCAGATAGAATAGGGGGTTTTTTCACGACCTGTAATTTCTGCTTTTATTTTTGCACTTTTCATTTGTCTAGCCAGCTCATCTATAATAGAGGCAACAACTTTTTCCCCTTCATTTCTAAGAAATTCTAGGCGTTTTTTTATACTTTCTCTGGCTTCCATATTTAAAAATTTAAACGAAAGGTCTTCCAATTCCTCTTTAAATTTGGAAACCCCGATACGTTCTGCCAATGGAACATATATTTCTAGGGTCTCCATTGCGATGCGTCTTTGTTTTTCTGGCTTATTTATATGATGTAAGGTACGCATATTGTGGAGTCTGTCTGCGAGTTTTACTAGTAAAACTCTAATATCTTCTGATATTGCCAGTATCAATTTGCGAAAATTTTCTGCTTGTTTGTTTTGTTTGTTTTGTAGCTCTATTCTATTTAATTTGGTAACGCCATCAACTAGCTTTTTTATTTCTTCTCCAAATAGGCGTCCTATATCGTCTAAGGTTGCATCTGTGTCTTCTACGGTATCATGTAAAAGCGCAGTTATAATAGATGCTTCATCTAATTTCATTTCTGTTAGAATAGCGGCGACCTCTAAGGGGTGAGAAAAATAAGGGTCACCAGATGCACGTATTTGTGAACCATGCATTTTCATTGCATATACATAAGCTCTATTTAATGCATCTTCATCTATATTTTTACTATAGGATTTTAATAGATTTACTAACTCATACTGGCGAATCATTATATTTAATGCTTATCGTTATTTGTTACCAAAGAAAAAACACTCGGCAGTCATTATAGACACAACCGAGTGATTTTTAGAATTAAAAAATTAAAAAATTATTAGATTTCAGATTCCATTGCTGTGTTTACTTTTTCAACATCTTCTGCTGTTTCTTCGTGCATTCCTTCAGCTTCAAGAGCAGCCTCGTCCTCTATGACTTCCATTTCACCTTCCATGAAGTCAATAATATCGTCTTCATCTTCTTCAATTTCTATGACTTTTTGATGAGCGCGTATCATAGTTTCATTTACTTCTTTTATATCTACGGTTTCATCTGCAATTTCACGCAACGCAACAACTGTATTTTTATCGTTATCACGATCAACTGTTATCTCTGCCCCAGCGCCAATCTCACGCGCGCGCTGCGAAGATAGTAAAACTAATTCAAAACGATTAGGAACCTTAAGTACACAATCTTCAACTGTTACCCGTGCCATATTTTACCTCATAAATAAAAATCACTTTACTACAATTACTCTTGTTAGTTGCGAAACTATATTATTTATTTTCTTTATGCAAGTTTAATTTTGTATTTTTTGTAAAAGATATAGTTATTTATTGACATTTACCTAAATAAGGTATAATTTTTGCCTCCCGAACTCATTGATAACAAAAGTTATCAATATCTTAAAGATTTTTAGGTGAATATTTCACTTAACTCTTTGAGATACAACAATAAAATAATAATAATAATTTAAGTTAAGGGGAGATAATAAAAATGAATAAAAAAATATTTTACAAAGAAGAAAAATTAGCAGTTTTTATTGACGGTGCTAACTTATATGCCGCAACTAAGGCTCTAGATTTTGATATAGACTATAAACTGTTGCTTGAATGGTTTAGTGAACGGTCGCGTTTAGTTAGGGCATTTTACTATACCGCACTTGCAGAAGACCAAGAATACTCCCCAATACGCCCATTGGTAGATTGGCTTGATTATAACGGCTATACAATGGTTACAAAACCAGTGAAAGAATTTATAGATGCTAATGGTCGTAAAAAAATAAAAAATAGTATAGATATTGAACTTGCACTTGATATGATTGAGCTATCTGGCAATATTGACCATGTAGTTTTATTTTCTGGCGATGGTGATTTTTATAGATTACTTAAATATGTACAAAGTCGTGGTGTTCGGGTAACTGTTATTAGTACTATTGAAACGTCACCTGCAATGATTGCAGATGATTTGCGCAGACAAGCAGACCAATTTATTGACCTGTCAGAATTGGTAAAAATGATAGATGAAAATAATAGTGATGAGCCACAAATTGAAAAGGGCAATGATGCTTCGTATTTAGGGCCTGAAGATGTAAAACATATTGTGGCATAGCAATTTTGGTTAGGATAATTTTTAGAGGGTATTAAATTAAATATGTTTTTTTATTATCCAGATGAAAATTGTTCTAACTGTTCACGTCTTGTTTGTTTTAGGGAAGAAAATATCCGTAAATTTTCTGATAAATTCAACAAACCAGTACCCTCATTTGGGGATAAAAACCCAGAATTATTGATTGTTGGGCTTGCGCCAGGTCTAAAGGGGGCTAATTTTACTGGTCGCCCCTTTACTGGTGATTATGCAGGAGATATGTTATATAAAAGCTTACTGGATTTTGGTTTTGCTAGAGGTGTCTATGAAAAAAAAGCAAATGACAGCATAAAACTTATAAATTGCAGAATAACAAATGCTGTTAGATGTGTTCCTCCTAAAAACAACCCAACAGGGGGGGAGGTTAAAAATTGTCTTTACTTTTTAAGACAAGAAATAGCAGAGCTTAAAAATCTAAAATTACTAATAGCAATTGGTCGCACAGCGCATGAAGCAATTTTAAAATCATATGAGATAAAATTAAGCCAATTTAAATTTCAACACGGGGCTGTTCATAAAATAAAAGATGATATTTCACTAATAGATAGTTATCACTGTTCAAGATATAATATAAATACTGGTCGCTTAAACCAAGAAATGTTCAACGATATTTTTAAAATTATTAAAAAAATGCTTTGAGCTATTTAATAGAGAATTTTTGAAACGGCCTCATTTATTTTTAGATTATCGTTAAAATCACCGACAATAGTGCCATCAACATTACCATACATTCTACCATTACGGTCAAGTAACCAAAAATCAGCTGAATATCCTATACCAAATACACCCTTTTTTTCTTCAAAAGAGCATCTATATGTTTTTCGTCTATATGCGCTATTGCCTATTGTTACTTTTCCTTCAATTGTAACCACTCTTAAGTCAAGTCCATCGTGAGATTTTTTATTTTCAAATTTTTGAGAAAGTATCTTATGTATTACCTCTTTATTTGGGGACACAGCCTCAACTGCGGCTTTACAGGCTTTAAGCAGTTTTTTATCTGCTTCTTCCCTAGATGGGGCGCAAGCGCTAATTGTTAGTATAAGTGTAAATACAAGACAAATCTTTAGTAAATTTTTCATAAAATATCTCCAACATAGATTTTATATTAAAATAACCAAACAGCTATATTCTAAGTTAAAAATACGCAAGATGTAAAAGAAAATCTTTGAATTATTCTAAATTATATGTAATAAAAGCAAGGTTATTATAACTTAAAACTTCAATTAGAGGCAGAAAATAATGCATGAATATAGAACACACAGTTGCGCAGAGCTTAGACGTAAAGATGATGGAGAAATTGTAAAATTATCAGGCTGGATACATAGAAAGCGTGATCATGGCGGGCTTTTATTTATAGATTTGCGTGACCATTACGGGCTTACTCAATGTGTTATAAATATAGATAGCCAAATTTTTAAAAAAGTTGAACATTTAAGGTTAGAAACTGTTTTAACGGTTACGGGCAGGGTTGTTCTTCGCTCAGATGATACAATCAACACAAAATTACCAACTGGTGAAATTGAAGTAAAAATTGAAGATATAACCATATTATCAGAGCCAGATACTCTTCCATTGCAAGTAAATAGTGAAGAACCATATGGGGAGGAAGTAAGACTACGCCATCGCTATCTTGACTTAAGGCGGGAGCCTATGCAGAAAAATATTATTCTCCGTAATAATATTATACGCTCTATTCGTGAGAAAATGTGGGCGCAAGGCTTTCAAGAATTTCAAACACCAATACTAACGGCAAGCTCACCTGA
>JALTWL010000170.1 GCA_027047045.1 Micavibrio sp. | reverse complement strand
GATTTTGTTAAGGACGAATCTGAGCGCATAAAAACAAGACTCTCAGACCTACAAAATAATATAATAAGCGCAATATTGCTGGTTATGATTATTTGTATTTTATCTTTGGGTGTTCAATCTTCTTTACTTGTTGGGCTTGCAATACCTGGGGCTTTTTTAAGTGGCGTTTTATTTTTATATATTGTGGGCATGAGCGTTAATATAGTTGTTCTTTTTGCCCTTATTTTATCAATTGGGCTTTTGGTTGATGGTGCAATTGTGGTAACTGAATATGCTGATAGAAAAATCTCTGAAGGTCTTAGTCCTACTACAGCCTATAGCGTTGCGGCTAAATATATGGCGTGGCCTATTATTGCTTCAACTGCAACTACGCTTGCGGCATTTTTGCCACTACTATTTTGGCCAGATGTGGTTGGGCAATTTATAAAATTTCTACCAATAACATTGATTGCTGTTTTGACTTCTTCGCTTGTAATGGCGTTAGTTTTTGTGCCAACAATTGGTTCTATAATTGTCAAAAAGCCAAGAAAAGTAAAAGAAAATAGATATTCTATAATTAGCAAAATATATGAAAAAATACTAAAATTAGTCTTAAAATTTCCTGCCTCTAGTTTGATTTTAGCAGTTGTAATTTTGCTTTCTGTGCATATATATTACCAAACGCACGGACATGGAGTAAAATTTTTTCCAGATATAGAGCCAGATACCGTCAATGTTGAAATACACGCACGTGGCAATCTTTCAATTTTTGAACAATATAATTTAGTTAAAAAAGTAGAAAATAAAATATCGAATATAGATGGTATAAAAAACCTCTATACAAGGGTTGGAAATGCTGGGGGGAGTAATCTTAGTTTGCGCTCAGAAGATGTGGTTGGTGTTATTCAAATAAATTTTGATGATTGGGAAAAAAGACCGCCAACAAGTAAAATTATATCTCAACTTAAAGAAAAAACTAAAAATATAGCAGGAATAATTGTTGAGGTTCGAAAAGAAAAAAAAGGCCCACAAACAGGCAAAGATATTCAGCTGCAAATACGCTCTAGAATATCGAATAATTTAGATAAAACTGTAGCTAGAGTTTTGGATAAAATGAAGACAATACCATCTCTTACAGATGTGGAAGATAGTCGTTCTTTACCTGCTATTGAATGGGTACTAGAAGTTGACAGAGCGCAGGCTGCAAAATTTGGGCTTGATATTACAACCATTGGGCAAAGCGTTAGATTGCTGACAAATGGGCTAAAAATAAGTGAATATAGAACAGATATGGCAGAAGATGAGGTTGATATAATACTTAGACTGCCTAAAGAAGAAAGATTTTTAAGCCAGTTAGATAATTTAAAAATAGAAACTGAAAACGGCTCTGTTCCGTTAAGCAATTTTGTAAAGCGGGTGGCAAAGCCCAAAACTGGCACAATAAAAAGGATAGATGGCTTTAGAGAAATTACAATAAAAGCAAATGTTCGGGAGGGGCTTAACGTTGAAGAACAAGTTCAAAAAATACAAAATTGGCTGAATAGTCAAAAATGGGCAGATGACATTAAATTTGTATTTAAGGGCGAAAATGAAAAAATGAACAATTCCATGCATTTTTTAATTAAGGCTTTTATTGTCGCGCTGGCCATTATGACGGTAATTTTAGTTTTACAATTTAATAGCTATTACCAAGCATTTTTAATTTTATCTGCTGTTGTTATGTCAACAATTGGGGTTCTGCTTGGCTTAATTATCACAGCAAAGCCTTTTATTGTGGTTATGGGAGGAATTGGAGTAATTGCCCTTGCTGGTATTATTGTTAATAATAATATAGTTTTAATTGATACATTTGTAAGGCTAAGCAAACAAAATAAAATGCCTGCCAAAGAAGCAATATTACAGAGCGGGCGTGAGCGTTTAAGACCTGTATTGTTGACAACGGTAACTACCTTTTTAGGGCTTTTGCCTATGGTGTTACAGTTAAATATAGATATTGTTGGGCGAGAATTTTCTGTTGGTTCACCTTCCACCCAATGGTGGGTAGATTTGGCAACTGCTATTTCTTTTGGGCTTGTTTTCTCTACGCCATTGACTTTACTTGTAACGCCGGCTGCTTTAATGTTGGGAGAAAATGTTAAAAATTATTTTTTAAGTAAAAAGTTAAGTGAAAAATGAAAATACTTGGAATTGAAACTAGCTGTGATGAAACTGCAGTTGCGATTGTAACGGATAAAAAAAAGATATTGTCTAACCTTATTTTTAGTCAAATAGACGAACATGCGCTTTACGGCGGTGTTGTGCCAGAGGTTGCCGCAAGGTCGCATATGGAACATATAAAAACTTTAACAAAAAAGGCCTTGTCAGAGGCGGGGCTTTCTAGTTTTAAAGAGCTAGATGCAATCGCAGTTACTGCAGGCCCTGGTCTGATAGGTGGGGTTATGGTTGGGGTTATGATGGCAAAGGCAATTGCGGCTGTTCACAGTCTTCCCATATATGCTATCAATCATTTAGAAGGGCACGCACTTATGCCACGTATGACGAACGATATTGAATTTCCTTATTTGTTGCTTTTGGCTTCTGGGGGACATAGCCAAATTTTAGCTGTAAAGGCTGTGGGTGATTATATATGTCTTGGCACTACTAAAGATGACGCAATGGGGGAGTGTTTTGATAAAGTGGCAAAATTACTTGGGCTTGGCTATCCTGGCGGACCTGCGGTAGAAAAATTGGCGGCTAAATCCACAAATGTAAAAACAGCAATAGAAAAATTTAATTTGCCAAAACCCCTGTTTGGGCGTGAGGGTTGTGATTTTTCTTTTTCTGGACTAAAAACAGCGATGAGAAAAAAAATAGAGGCACTAAAATCAGATGCAAATGGTGATATTTTAGATATTGATAAAATTGAACTACTGGCTGCTTTTCAAGGAACAGTTGGGCTTGTTATTAAAAATCGTATAGAAAATGCAATAAAAGAGTTTAGAACAATATTTCCCAATGTAGAAAATCCTAACCTTGTAGTAAGCGGCGGTGTTGCTGCCAATGAATATTTAAGACAAGTAATGCAGAATACAGCCAATGAAAATAATTTTAAATTTGCTGCCCCTCCTATAAATTTATGCACAGATAACGGTGTTATGATTGCTTGGGCAGGGGTGGAGCGTATGGGGGCAAATATGTCAGCTGATAATTTAGATTTTAACGTTGCCCCCAGATGGCCCTTAGATAATATGTAGATATTTTTTTGTAAATATGCTAGTAATCATTATCTTGTGTGTAAGTAATAATTTTGAGGAAAATAAATGCAAAAAATTGCGGTAATATGTGCTGGGTCTTGGGGAACTGCAATTGCTCAAACGGTGGCGGTTGCTGGGTGTGATGTGATGATTTGGGCAAGGGAAAGCGAACTTGCAAATTTTATTAACCAAAATCATATGAACGATAAATATCTTCCCAATATTGAGTTACATAAAAATTTGCATGCTAGCAACTCTATTGAAGATACCTTAAAAGATGCAGAGGCAATATTTATGGTATCACCTGCACAGCATATGCGAAGCGTTTTAGAAAAAATGCAAAAATATTTAAAACCAGAAATACCGATAATACTTTGCTCAAAAGGCATTGAAGTTGCAAGTGGCATGCTTATGTCTGATGTGTTAAATGAAATATCTCCTAAAACACCTTATTTAGTTTTATCTGGACCAACTTTTGCTGATGAAGTTGCACGTGGCTTGCCTGCGGCTGTTACTCTTGCGACTAAACATAGGGAAATAGGGCAAAAAATAGCAGAGGCAATCAAAAGTAAAAGTTTTCGTCCTTATGTTACTAGCGACCCGATTGGGGCTGAAATTGGCGGGGCGGTTAAAAATGTAATTGCTATTGCTTGTGGCATTGTTTATGGCAGAAAATTAGGGGAAAATGCAAGGGCGGCAATTATGACCCGCGGTATGGCAGAAATTAGACGTATGGGGGTAATTTTGGGGGCAAAGCCTGAAACATTTTTGGGGTTGTCTGGTATGGGGGATTTAACTCTTACCTGTCATTCTATGAAATCTCGTAACTTTAAACTTGGCGTTATGCGTGGAGAAGGACAAAGCCTAAATGAAATACTAAGCCAAGCAACCCAAGTAAC
>JALTWL010000169.1 GCA_027047045.1 Micavibrio sp. | reverse complement strand
TTGCAGAAAATGAAAGAGTAGAGGCAGGAAAAATAAATATTGGCTCAACTGCCTATGTTGTTATGTTGTTTGAAAATGACGGTAGCGCTCCCGTTAATGTGACCGGGGTTAAGCTATACCCATCTTCTGAGGTAAATGCTGAAGTATCACTTAATCAATGTGCAAAAAAACCGGTAAAACCTCTTGAAAAATGTGCAATTACTATTGCGGTTACCCCCATGCAAGGTGGGGTATATACAGTTGGAGTTTTGGTTGGACATAGCGGTAGAACTGGTCTTGTGAAAGCTGTTGTTAATGGCAGTGCAGAAGTTAGTGAAGATATATCAGAAGGGGTTGTGCAAGGTGATGTAGAGGCTATTCCTGAGAATATAAATTTTGGCACAGCCAATGTTGGACAAACGCTTGTTCAGTCTATTACTCTTAGAAATAAAACATCTAACTCTATAGATATTAGAAGTATAAGGTTGGAGGCGGCCTCTCAATCTGGGCTTGCTATTAACGAAGAATGTCCAGAAAAATTAGAAGCAGGAGAAGGCTGTACGGTTTTAGTTACATGGCTGCCACAATTAAAAGGAAAAAGTCAAGGTGTGTTAATAGTTGAACATTCGGCAGCCCCTAATATTGTTCAAATTAAAATTTCAGGTGAATTTTCTCCTACAGAAATTTCCAGCGCTACGATTTACCCAGATTCTGTTGCTAATATGGGAATATTGGTATCTGATAGAGAAACAGTGGATTTTGGTAGTGGTGTAAATAATAGAGTGGCTCTTACAGTTAGTCTTGTAAATACCGGTGATAAGGCTTTGGATATATACGATATTAGATTATCAGGTACAGATGGTGGGGTAACTCTTTCTAAAAGTGGCTGTAAAGCTGGGGTTAGGTTGAAACCAATTGAGGCTTGCCCTCTTATTGTTAACTGGACTCCTAACAGGGAAGGGGAGCTATTAGATGATATTTTAATTCGCCATTCTGGTGCAAGAGGTATGCTGGTTTTGCCAATTAGGGGAACAGCAAATAAAGTGGTTGATAGGGGTAGTACGACCATGACTATAACTCAGCAAAATGGACCTGATGGAGATATTGATGAAGATATAAATATTGATATAGTTTCTGATACAATGCCTGTTTTGGATAGTTATGTGGTAACATCACTGGCTTTGGATAGGGCAATAATTACAAGTCCAACTGGTATCCAATTAGTAAAAAATGGACAACAAACGGTACTTGCAGGGGCTAGTTGGAATGTTAAAATAGTAACTAATGGAGTAGAGCTTGCTGGTAAAAATGGCAAGGTATTACTTGTTTTTGATAAATCTTTATCTGGTTTTACGAACACTAGTAGTGGTTATAATACCGATAGTAGTGGTGGAAGTAATAGTGGCAGTGGTAGCGGTATTGGTGATAGTAGTAATATTACAATAGCACCTTCTATTGATTAAATAATAAATTTTATTGGAGGGAAATATAATTGGATAAAGATATTACTACAGAAAGTAATAACGAAGATTCAACTGTAACTTCTAATAGTGAAATAAAAGAAGGTGAAGACAGGTCTTTTGAAAAAAGAGATAGAAGACAGTTTAACCTTGGTCCTCCCCCAGGTATAAGAGAAAGACGCAGAGGCAAAGAAAGAAGAAGAAGTCGCATTAGTATAGGGCGAGAACGCTATTTAGACATGGTGCTAAAAGAAAGAGCTTTATTTTTACAGCAAGGTGTAATTAGAACAACAGAGCAGCTTTTAACCGTAGCTGGTGCGGGGGCAGAACAAGCAGCATCAAAAACAGAAGCTTTAGAAAATGCAACGGGCGATCAGTTACGGGCAAAATTACCTGTTCAAGCATGGATGCCCTTTAGCATACATTTAATTTCTTTAGATAATGGTATTTTAAAAGTAGCACCATTAGATGAAATGGGTGATAAACAAAAAAAAATATTAAAAGCAACTGCCATTAAAAGCGGTTTTAGAGTAGAAGATATAAAGACAGAATTATGGGATAGAGCAGAACTTATCCAAACTCTTAGAAATGTTCACGATTTGTCGGCAGATAGATGTGAAAAAACACTTGGCGATTGGCTAAATGATATAGATAACGGTTTGCTTTTAAACCAATTTATGCGCGATATGCTGGCAGAAGCTTTACAACTTAGAGCGTCTGATATTCACTTAGTACAAGATAATGCTAGCGATGCCCCAAACTGGATAAAATACCGTGTTGATGGTGATATTACCCCCATGCATTTACTTCCATCTGATGCGATGGCGCGTTTGACTACTTTAATTAAGCGTGATGCAGGACTTAATTTTGGTGATAGAACAACTCCTAAAGATGGACGCTTTAGCTTTTTATGGCAGGGACGGGCAATTGATGTTCGTGTTGCTGCTGGGCCCCATTCACAAGATGGAGAAAAAATAACTCTACGTTTGTTGGATAGAGCAAATTTAAAAAGTTTTGATACCTTATTTAGTAAAAGTCCAGAAGTTGATGCTCACTTAACTAAATTATTAGCACCTGAAATTAAAGGTGGGGGAGGATTTATTTTAATGTCAGGGCCAACGGGTTCTGGTAAGTCAACTACTCTTTATGCATGTGTGTTGGAAATTGATAGAAGACGCAGGCATGTTTTAACGATTGAAGACCCAATTGAGTATGAAATGCGCTATGCGACCCAATGGCAAGTAGAGCAAGATAACCGTTCTTTTGCAGATTTAATAAGAGCCGCGATGCGCCACGACCCAGATTATATCGTAATTGGTGAGATGCGTGATGGAGAAACCGTTGAAACTGCTCTAAAAGCTGCAGAATCTGGACATACAGTTATATCCACTATTCACGCAGATACTGCATTGCAGACCTTAGAGAGACTTAGAAGCTTTATGCCGTCAGAAAGAGAGCGTTCTTCTACATATACGCTAGCGCAACAAGTACGCATGATACTTAACCAAAGACTTATTAAAACTCTATGTCATAGCTGCTCTTATAAAAAAATGGCAGGAGAAGTTTTAGAAGAACATAAATTACAAGCACTTGGTCTTTCAAGAGATGATAATGTAAAAATACTAAATGCTAGCGGTTGTAGTTTATGTAGTAAAACTGGTATATTGGGGCGAACATTACTGTTGGAAGTTTTGATTATTGATATTCCTCTTTCTAAGCGTGACCCCCTATTTCGCGCATTGATGTCAAATGTTAATGATGTTTTAAATATACCAGGAGTCAGCCTTATATCTAGGCAGGATAGTTTGCTAAAGCTAATAAAGGAAGGCGCTATTGACCCTGAAACAGCATTTTCTCAATTAAATATGTAAGTGAGGCTATAGAAAATGAAACAATGGATTGTTGATTTTATAGTTGATACAGCATATGGTCCCAAAAAATATAGAGAATCTTTTTATATGCCAAATAAAGCGGATATAAGAGATGAAATATATAAAAGGGGTGGATATGTAATTAAAATTGAAGAACATAAACGTTCATCGATTGAAAGATGGCTAGCGCGTTCTAGCTGGTGGCAAGTACAGCTACTTAGAGGTATTCAATTTCGCTCTACGGCAAATTCTCCAGGGGTTGCGCTTTGGCGACTGATACAAGAAGAAAAAAATCCAAGAATGCAAAATATTTACGCACCTGCACAAGAGGCACTGTCTAGGGGGCTTGGTATTATTGATGCTCTTAGGGCTTTGAAAGTATTTGACTATGGCACTCTTGCAATATTAGCTGCCAGTGAAAGAAGTAATCGTTTGCATGAAGGAATACCGCATGCAATTCAAAATATCACCCAAAAAAGAAAAAATAGAGGCGCAATTATGGGTACAATGGCGTGGCTTGGCTTTGATGTTATTACCATTGTGCAGGCTATGTTTTGGGGGCGTGGTAAAATTCTTGGTTGGTTTCGTGATAATGCTCCGTCCGACCCATCACAGTTAGAACAGTATAATACCGTTGTTGGAAGATTAGAGCTACTTTGGGGAGTTTTAATTTGGACAGCTGTTGGTGCTGGGGTATTTATGGTTTGGGTTATATTTTCTTATATAAAAAACAAAGGTGAAAAAGACTGGTTTACTGCCAAAATGGTGAGGAAAATACCTTTAATTAGTGGATATCTAAGGGATATAGG
>JALTWL010000168.1 GCA_027047045.1 Micavibrio sp. | reverse complement strand
CTATTTCTGTATTTGCAGGCTCAGCCGCGCCATGTTCTTGCTTAAAAGCAGTAACCATCTCATCACTATTAAACCCCAAATAAGCAGCATAACTTTTCACAAAACCAATTGCATATACCATGCCTGGCAGCTCATCTATTTTGCTATTTTCTATAGCTTGGAGTTGAGCCACCCTAATATTGATAGCAGATGATACTTCTTTTAAGTCAATATTTTGTTCTTCCCTTGCTTCTTTTAATAGCTCACCCACATTTTTTGTTTTGTTATCTTCCATTTATCTAACCCATAATTTTATATAATAATATCACGGTCTTTTGCAAAAGCTCGCAATTTTTTTCTAAGAGAATGTTCATCAGATTGCATTACTTTTGCAAGATACGAATTTAAAATTTTGCTATTCAAACTATTACACATATTTTTAATATTGTTAATCTTTGTTGCGGGCATGGACAGCGTTTTATAACCAAGTGCAATAAAAACCATAGCGCTTATCGGGTCTGAGGCTGCCTCTCCACATATACTAACAGGTGTTTTTTGTTTATTGCAAATATTTACGATATATTTTAATGCTCTTAACATGGGGGGGGAAACTATATCGTATCTGCTATGCATTTGTAAACTTCCCCTATCTGCAGCAAACATATATTGCATTAAATCATTTGTACCAACTGAGATAAAATCAACATTTCTACAAACTTCTTCTAACTGCCAAATAAGTGATGGAACTTCAAGCATAACACCAAGTTTTATATCAGGGGGCAATCTATTTCCAGCTTTTTCCAATCTTTGTGTAGTCATATGAAGTATTTTTCTTACATGCATTATTTCTGCCACTTCGGATACTAGTGGTATCATAACATATAATGTACTATTTGCTTGACTTGCAGCTTTTAACATTGCTGTTAGCTGAGTTCTAAGGACAGCTGGTCTGTCTATACCAATTCTAATGGCACGCCAGCCAAGCGCAGGGTTTTCTTCTTCTGGAGCATCAAAATAAGGTAGTGGCTTGTCCCCGCCTATATCTAAAGTCCTAAATATAACTGGTTTATCTTTAGCCATATTTAGGATTTTTTTATATAATTCTGTTTGTTTTTTAACCGTTGGGTATTTTGTCCAGCCCATAAAAGTAAGCTCTGTTCTAAAAAGTCCAATTCCATCAGCACCAAAATTATGTATTAAAGGTACTTCTGAGAGTATTCCTGCATTCATTTGCAGATTTATTTTTATTTTATCTTTTGTAACTATATTGCTTGATATTTTTTTGCCTACTGCTATTTTTGCTTTTATTTGCTGTAATTTTCTTTCATATAGGCGAATTGTATGTGCCTTGGGGCAAATAAAGGCCACAGCTTGGTCGCAATCTACAATTACTTTACTGCCTGTTTTTATATTTTTGCTTGCTCCATCGCACTGTCCCAATATTGGAATTTCAGCACCACTAGCAACAATGGCAATATGGCTTGATATATTTCCAGTTTCTAAGATTATGGCTTTGACTTTGCTAATGTCATATTCCATTAACCCAGAAATACCTAAATCATCAGCAATAATTACTATATCATCATCAGATTTATTAGAGTTTTTTTGCTTATTCAAATATATATGTAATTTGTCAGAAATATCTTTAATATCGGCAAAACGCGCCTTTATATATTCGTCTTCTATTTGTTGAAAATTCATATAATTTTGCTGTTTTGTATATTCGGTTGCAGCCTCCGCCGTTAGTCCTGTGTCAATTGCTTGTTTTAGCTGTTCTTGCCATATTTTATCCTTTAATAATAACAAGTGAGTATTTAAACATTCAACTGCGTCTTGGGACAGATAAGATTTATATTTATCAATTGTATTTTTAATATTTTGCTCTGCTTTTAATTTTGCCTTATCTAGCCTTTCTTGCTCTTGTGTAGTTGAGTCATTATTTATATAACGCTCTATTTTTGAGGGTTTGCCATGGATATGAGCATTTCCAATGGCAATTGTGCCTCCCAAAGATACCCCCGCAATATGAAAGCTAGATTGACTCCTTATAGGACTAGAATTGCTTTTAACTTCTTTGCGATATAGTGAAATATTATTTTTTAGCTGTTTTTTTGCTGGCGTGGGTGGGGGGATATTTTTTTTGCTTATAATTTTCTCTATATTATCTTGGTTAAAAAAACTACCAAATAAAAAAGCAATAATTTTTATACTATCTTTAATTTCTAATTTTTCTTTAGAATATATTACTAAAGAACCAGATAGATTTTCACCATTTGTCATTACTGGCAAAGCAAAATAGTAACCATTTTTATTTTTAAGAGATACATCACCTAACCTGCTGTCTATAGTTATTGGATATTTTTTTATTTTTAATAATTCTGTTGCTTTATAGCTGTCATCAATTAAGATTTGTTTTTGTAAATTGGACTTTATGTAAGATGCAATATATAGTATTTTTTTATCTTCACCAATAAAATTGCAAATAATGTCTATTTTGCCATTAAATAACTTTGATATTTCCATCAAAATTTCATAAAAACTCGCTGCTTGGCTATATTTTTTTGTGTTTTTATCACATTTTTTACGTAAATTTTCAATTTTGAGTAAAATATCAAACATAATTTATAACTATTCGCAGCTGTCAAGATTATAAGCACTATGCAAAGCGCGTGCTGCAAGTTCTGCATATTCTTCACCAATTAAAACGCTAACTTTTATCTCAGATGTTGAAATAACTTGGATATTTATTCCCTTATCGGCAAGAACTTGGAACATTTTTTGCGCAACCCCTGCATGTGATTTCATACCTATACCAATGATTGATATTTTAACCACATCATGGCTATGTTCAAACCTCACATTAGATAGCTTTTGGCTAGTTTCTCTATATTGTCTAAGAACATTTAGCGTCCTTTTTACATCTTCTTTAGGAACAGTAAAAGTAAGGTCAGTTTCTTTTGTATCAGCAGCAATATTTTGCACTATCATATCAACATTGATATTAGCCTCTGCCAAAGGTCCAAATATTCTAGCCGCAATACCTGGCATATCTGGAAGTTTTCTAATTGTTATTTTGGCATCATCACGACTACAAGTAATACCGCTTATTAGTTCTTTTTCCATTATTTGTTCCTCACTTACTAGTATAGTTCCTCTTAAATCGCTACCAACTTCATTTTCAAAGCTAGACAATACTTGAACAGATAATTTTGCTTTCATTGCAATTTCAACTGAACGTGTTTGTAGGACTTTTGCCCCAACAGATGCCATTTCTAACATTTCTTCATAACATATTTTATGTATCTTTTGAGCTTTTGGAACTATCCTAGGGTCGCAAGTATAGACCCCCTTAACATCTGTATATATATCACATCTATCAGCCTTAAGCGCTGCGGCCAAAGCCACAGCTGATGTATCAGAGCCACCACGCCCAAGAGTAGTTATTCTACCATCTTTATCACTTATACCCTGAAAGCCAGCAACCACCGCAACAGAGTTATTTTGTAATTGCTCTTTTAAATTGGCTGTATCTATATCTTCTATTCTGGCTTTTGCATGCTGGCAATTTGTAATAATTGGAACTTGCCACCCCTGCCACGAGCGTGCCACAATCCCACGTTTTTGCAACGCCATACTTAAAAGCCCAGCCGTTACTTGCTCCCCAGTTGAAACAATAGCATCATATTCTCTTGCATCATGCAGAGGGCTTATATCTTGACAATATTGAATTAGCTGATTGGTTACTCCAGACATTGCTGATACAACAACAGCCGCCATATGACCTGCTCGTACTTCTGCTGATATTTTATCTGCAACATTTTCAATTGCTTTAATATCCGCAACAGAAGTTCCACCAAATTTCATAACAAGTAAAGACATTTAACACTTTCTTAAATCTAATCTAGTTAAATTTATATAGCATTTTGTATAATAAATTAAAAATAAAATCTACGCTTGACATTATGGATAAAATAGATGTAGCAATTTAGTAGCAGATGTTTTAAGGTCAATAGTAATTATAAAGGTAAAAAAATGACTTATGTTGTGTTAGATGGCTGTATAAAATGTAAATACACAGATTGTGTTGAGGTCTGCCCAGTTGATTGTTTTTATGAGGGGGAAAATATGCTTGTTATCCACCCTGATGAATGTATTGACTGCGGGGTGTGTGAGC
>JALTWL010000167.1 GCA_027047045.1 Micavibrio sp. | reverse complement strand
AGCAATTTTCTAAACATAAGGTCATTTGCTTGAATACCATTTGTTCCTTCATAAATTGGTAAAATTCTAGCATCACGGTAATATTGCGCAGCACCACTTTCTTCTACGAATCCCATACCACCGTGAATTTGCACACCAAGTGAGGCAACCTTAACGGCATTGTCCGTACACCACGCTTTTACAAGTGGAGTCATAAGGTCTGTTCGCTTTTTAGCCCTTTGTCTTAAATCTTCATCTTTGCCATATTTGGCAATATCTATCATAGAGCCTGCATAAATTGCCATAGCGCGCCCTGCCTCAGTTAGAGCCTTCATAGTCAACAACATGCGTCTTACATCTGCATGTTCAATTATTGCTACTCTATTTTCTGACCTATCGCCAAGCTTGCCACATTGAACACGCTCTTTCGCATAAGTGAGCGCATGTTGATATGCACGCTCAGAAATTGCAACTCCTTGCTGACCAACAGAGATGCGGGCATTGTTCATCATTGTAAACATATTTTTAAGCCCTTCGCCCTCTTTGCCAACAAGATAGGCAACAGCCCCTTCATTTTCTCCAAAACTCATAACACAAGTAGGAGAGCCATTTATTCCAAGTTTATGTTCCAAAGAAATAGGAACAACATCATTTTTATCGCCAAGAGCGCCATCATCATTGACCAAATATTTTGGTACGATAAACAGCCCCAGCCCATGATTGCCAAACTCCATACCATCAATATGGGCAAGAACCAAATGAATAACATTGTCAGTAAAATCATGGTCACCAAAAGTAATGAATATCTTTTGTCCTTTAATCAAATAAGTGCCATCGCTTTGTTTTTTAGCAGTGGTCTTAATTGCGGCAAGGTCAGTGCCAGCATTAGGCTCGGTCAAATTCATAGTGCCAGTCCAACTGCCTTCAATCAATTTTGGTAGATATTTTTCTTTTTGCTCGTCAGTTCCATGTTTGTGAATAGCCTCAATTGCAGCATGTGTTAAAAGTGGACATAGACTAAGCGATAAATTAGCGGATTGCCACATTTCAACCGTTGCCATTGCCAGTGACCAAGGCATATTTTGTCCGCCATAGGCCTCATCAAAGGCAACTCCCATCCAGCCTGCCTCTACAAATTCTAGATAAGCTTCTTTAAAACCTGTTGTGGTAATAACTCCTGAATTTTCAATTTTTGCTCCCTCTTTATCTCCAACAGCGTTAAGTCGAGCCCAACTGCTAGCCGCTAGTTTGCCAGCTTCTTCCAAAACTGCTCGTACAAGCTCTAAATTTATATCTTCATCAGCATTTGGAAGTGCATCAAAATTTGCAATATATTTTAAAACAAATTCTAGGTCAGTAATTGGAGGCATATATTCAGACATAATTCAATCCTTTAAATATTTTATTCAAAAAACTAATATATTTAATAGCTTTAATAGGTAAGTAAATCAATAGCCTCAATTACAAGAGGTAAAATAAAGCCTGCAAATAAATATATTAAAAATGGCACAGTTACCAAAACCCCCCAATGTAGCACAAATACGTTGGTCTTAGCATTATCAGTTATTTTTGAATAAAATTTTGCAAAAAATGGTACAATAGCTGTAAATAGAAATATTATTAACCCACGAATAACAGATGTAATTATTTTATCTATCATCTCGTCCCCAATAAATACTGGTGTCCCAGGTCCAATAATTATTTGGTCAATCGTAAAATTGCCCGTAATTGTTCTAGAAAAATTATCTATATCACCAGTGCTAGTCATAACAAAAGCAAAAGCAATACACATAAAAAATATTAACAAAATTTGTATGGTTTGTGGCTCATGCGTTACTTGCACGCCTCCAGAAGTATAGCTGCTTGCAAAATTTCTTTTTTTTCTTTCTGCTTGTGCTTGCATTCTTTTGGCTTTTGCACCTATTTGATTGGCGGGGGTCTTTTTCATAAGATAAACCTCAATTTTAAATAAAACTTAGAACAACACAAAAATATAATATATCTATTTTATTTCTTTTTCAATTTTTACATTCTGTTTATAATTTTAAGGCAAAATAATTTGAATTAGAGGTAATAGATGAAATACAACCCAGCCAGAAGAAAAGAAGACAGAGGATACTGGAAAATCTGGAGCTTTTTAGCTAGATTTTTTACAATAATTGGTATTGCTGCTTTTATATCAACTATATTTATTTCTTTTACTTTTTTTAAAATATCCAATTATAAACCACCTGCCTTGCCAGATAATATAGTTCTTACATACAAGTTAAAGCCCAACTTATTTGAAACCACACAAAAGCCATCTTTAAAAGGAGCTCTGCTCCGCCCACCGACAACTTTGCATGAAATAGCAGAGGCCCTAGACATTGCAAGGAAAGATGATCGTGTTAAAGCCATTATTGTTGATATACAGGGCGTTAGCTATAATATGGCTCAAATACAAGAATTACGCGATGCAATTAAGCGTTTTAGAGATAGTGGAAAATTTGCTAAAATTTTTGCAAATGACTTTGGTGCAACATCTGGAGGAACTAAATCATATTATTTTGCCACTGCCTTTGATGAAATATGGATGCAACCTATGGGAATGGTTGCAATCACAGGCCTTAGAAGTGAAACACCTTTTATTAAAAAACCAATGGATAAGTTGGGGGTAAAAGCCAATTTTGACCATAGAGGAAAATATAAATCCGCCGTGGAAGGATTTACCAGATATTCTATGAGTGATGATGCCCGCAATATGAATAAATCCATCATAGATGATTTAGGGGGACAGATTTTAGAGGCCATATCCAAAGATAGAAATATTGAATATAACAAAGTTTTAGAATTGATAAATAATGCCCCACATATGGACAGTGAGGCGCTCCAAAATAAATTGATAGATAGGCTTGGATATTACGATAATTTAATTGATAATATCAAAAATAAATTCGGCGATGACATAGAATTTATAAATTTGCTAGGTTATGGTTTTGGCGCTAAAACAGAAGATGGTGATGGCGGTGTTGCTGGTTTTTTCTCTCAGCTTTGGCACAAAAAAGACCCTGACTCTCTTACAGATGGTAAAAATAAAATAGCCTTAATTTATGGCTCTGGGGTGATTGTTCCCTATAATAATAAAGCCTTTGCATCTTCTCCAATGACCGCGATGCGCAAACCAGTTATTTATACAGATAAATTAACGAAAGCCTTTAGTGATGCAACTAATAATGAAGAAATTGCAGTTATTGTATTTAGAATAGACAGCCCTGGTGGCTCGCCCGTTGCCGCCGAAGCACTTAGGCGCGCAGTCCTAAAAGCAAAAGAAAAAGGTAAAAAGGTAATAGTATCCATGGGAGGAACAGCCGCCTCTGGTGGCTATTGGGCAGTTGTAAATGCTGATAAAATCATTGCCGAGCCTGCAACATTAACGGGCTCAATTGGAGTTTTTGCTGGTAAAATAGTCTTAGATGAGCTTTGGAAAAAAATAGGCGTTAATTGGGAAAATATATCATTTGGTAAAAATTCTGCCATGTGGTCGCCTAATTCGGAATTTTCAGACAGTGAAAAAGAACGTTTTTCTGTAATGCTTGACAAAATATATAGCGAATTTATCAAAATTGTAGCCGAAGGCAGAGGCTTTACTATTGAAGAAGTTGAAAAAATCGCCCAAGGACGGGTTTGGACAGGTAGGCAAGCAAAAGAAATAGGGTTGGTAGATGAGCTAGGTGGGATTGAATTTGCCCTATCTGAGGCCAGAATAATGATAGCAAATGACAAAAACGCAGATATTCCAATTTTACATTTTCCAGAAAGAAAATCTACCTTAGAGCTAATTTTTCAAATGCTAACCGAAGGCTCTGCTAGCATAAATACAAATTCTGTTACAATATTTATGGAAGATATGCCAAAAGAAATACAAAATATATATGATATTTGGGCAGTTATAAAAAATTTAGGTGATATTTCTCTTTTTTCCCCTCTTGCGGCAAATTTTGATTTTAAGTAATATCTAACTTGTAAAAATAATTTAGGAGATGAATATATGCAAAAAGATTATAAAAGACTAAGCGATAAAATCTTAGAAGCTTTTCAGCTAGCGCTTGAACAAGGTGATTTAACTGTCGCAGAAATGCTAAATAATGCTTTGGAAATGTCACTTACCCGTGATGCAGGAGGGCGAGATTTTAAAGAACGTAGAGAATTTTCAAAAGAAATTGAAATAGCCCTAGATAAGCTTGAAGAATTACAAAGAAAAGCACTATAACTTGACTTTATCTTATGTAATTGTTATAGTTTCGCCCTATCTAACAACTTAAAGATTAGGGCAAAATATGCAC